>NZ_JBBIAB010000021.1 GCF_039634785.1 Tistrella mobilis
CCCAATCGCTTCGCCCAAGGCCCCACACGGTTCCATCCATCCCTCCCAAGCCAACAACGTCGACAATGAGAGATTCAGACTTTTTCCGTCCTGTCACGCACAGTTTCACCCGATTGCCCTGCGGCACCCGGCCCCCGCCCTTGCCCGCCCCGGGGGCCATGATACACTGTTTCGTGGCCGGTCCGGCCCGGTGTCGCGCGATACCGCCTCCCGCAGTCAAGGCCGTCGCCCCGGCCACGAGGACAAGCTTTCCGATGCCCTCCGCTCAGCTCCGCCCCCTCCGTCGTCTCGTCGCCGGCACCGCGCTGGCCCTGACGCTCGCCGCGCCCGCCATCGCCTGGTCGGCCCAGCCCGTGGCGGCCCCGGCCGCCGCGACGGCATCACGTGCCGCGACCATCGCCCTGGTCCCGCCCGTGCGCGACATGTCGACGGTGCGGTCGGTCTTTGCGGCGGTCGATGACGGCCGCTACGACGATGCACGCGGCCTTGCCGCGGGGCTGAACCTGCGTCCGCTGGACGATTACATCGACTGGGCAGAGCTTCAGGACAGCCGCACTCCGGCCGTCTACGACCGGCTGGAGCGCTTTGCCGCCGCCCATCCCGAATGGCCCCGGATCTCGCGGCTGATGGCCCGCGCCGAAACGGTGCTGCCCGACAGCTGGACGCCCGAGCAGGTGGTCGGCTGGTTCGGCGCCGACAAGCCGCGCACCGCAGAAGGGGCGGTGCGGCTGATCGATGCGCTGCGGCGGCTGGGTCGCGATGCCGAGGCCGGCCAGGTCGCCCGGGAGGTCTGGGACCGGATGGTGATGAGCCAGCGCCAGCAGAGCGCCCTGCTCGTCTCCGCCGCCGGGCTTCTTGGCCCTGCAGATCACCGCCGGCGGCTGGACATCATGCTCTGGCGCGGCCAGGAAGGCGCCGCCCGCATGGTGATGCCGCTGGTCGACGCCGATGCCCGGGCGCTTGCCGAGGCGCGCCTGGCGCTGAATGCCGGCAGCCGCAAGGCGGATGCGCTGATCGCAGCCCTGCCGCCCGCACTGCGTGCGGATCCGGGCCTGACCTTCTCTCAGGCGCGCGCGGCACGTCGGGCCGAAGACCTGGATCATGCCGCGGCCCTGATCACGGCGGCAACCAAGGCGGGTGCCGTCGATCTGGCCCCCGATGACTGGTGGCGCGAGCGCCATATCGTGGCCCGGATGCTGTTGGAGCGCGGCGACGTCGCCAAAGCCTATGACCTGGTTGCGTCGCATGAGCAGTCCGACCCGTCGGGTTTCTCCGAAGCCGAATGGCTGGCGGGCTGGATCGCGCTCCGCTTCCTCGATCGCCCGGATGCGGCGCTGCGGCACTTCACCGCCATGTATGAGCGGGTCAGCAGGCCGATCAGCCGTGCACGCGCCGCCTATTGGGCCGGGCGCGCCGCGGGCGCGCTGGGCGATGCCCAGGCCGCCCAGGACTGGCTGATGGAGGCGGCGCGCGACCGCACCACCTTCTACGGCCAGCTGGCCGCCGAGCGCATCGATCTGCCGACCACCCTCGCAAGCTTTGCCGCCCCCAACGAGGCGCGGGCACCGGAAGAGGCCTTCGCCGCCATCACCGGCCGGCCGCTGGCGGTGATGGTGGCGCTGATCGCCCGCACCGACGACAGCCGGCTGCTGTCGACCTTCGCCTATGCGCTGGCCGACAGCCTGGCCAAGCCCGACGAGCAGCACGCCTATATCGAAGCGGTGCGCGCCCTGGGCCGCCCGGATCTGGCGCTGCGCTTCGCCAAGCGCTTTGCTGAAATCGACGATCGCCTGGCGGTGGAACTGCGCTATCCGGCCGTGGGAGACGATGCCGGCGTCACGCCCGGTGTCGGCCGCGATCCGCGCCCCGATGATCCGGTCGATTTCGCCCTGGTCCATGCCATCGCCCGCCAGGAGAGCGAATTCAATCCCGAAGCCGTCAGCCCGGCTGGCGCAATCGGGCTGATGCAGCTGATGCCGGGGACCGCCCGTACCACCGCCGGCAAGATCGCGGTCGCCTATCAGCCCGAGCGACTGACCGACCCGCTCTACAACATGACCCTGGGCCGCGCCTATCTGGGGCAGATGATCGATCGCTTCAACGGCAATCTGGTACTGGCGGTTGCGGCCTATAACGCCGGCCCCGCCAAGGTCGACGAGTGGATCGCCCGCTTCGGTGACCCGCGCGATCCCTCCATCGACGTCATCGATTGGATCGAGAAGATTTCGTATGGCGAGACCCGCAACTATGTGCAGCGGGTGATGGAAGCGCTGACGGTCTATCGCCACCGCCTGGGGCGGCCGGATCCGGGCCTGGTGCCGACGCTGGCTCTCGGCACGGCCGCCGGTACCTTCGATGCCGCCATGCTCGATCGCAGCCGCCTGCGGGAGTGACGGGCAGATCGGACTTCGCCTATCCGGCATATTGACGGCCGGGTTCCGGAACGCCAGATCCCTGGCACGTCATTTGTTGGAGGGGTAAGAGACGGCATGTCCACCATGGCTGAACCGCTGACAGGCATCCGCGCCTGTCTGTTCGACGTCTACGGAACGCTGTTCGACGTCCATGCCCCGGTCAGCTCGCGGCTGATCCGCGTCGGGGATCCGGCAGTGGAGCGCGCGCTCAGCGATACCTGGCGTCGCAAGCAGCTGGAATACACCTGGCTGCGCACGGTGATGGGAGAGCATGTCGATTTCTGGACCATCACCGGCCAGGCGCTGGACTATGCGATGGCCTCGGTCGGGCTGAATGACAAGGTCCTGCGCGCGAAGCTGATGGAAGCCTATCTGGCCCTGCCGCCCTTCCCCGACACCCGTCCGGTGATCGAGGCGCTTTCGGCCGCCGGCATGCCGCTCGGCATCCTGTCCAACGGCACGCCGGTGATGCTGTCGGCGGTGCTGGCCACCGCCGGCCTTACCGGCCATTTCTCTCAGGTGCTGTCGGTGGAAAGCGTCGGCGCCTTCAAGCCGGCGCGAGAGGTCTATGCCCTCGGCCCCGAGGCGCTGGGCATGGCGCCCCACGAGATCGCCTTCGTCTCCAGCAATGGCTGGGACATCGCCGGTGCCGCCCATTTCGGCTACAGCGCCGTCTGGATCAACCGCGGCGACCTGCCGGCCGATGGCCTGCCGGGCGCACCCAAGACGGTGCTGGGCGGCCTGTCGCAGCTGCCGGCACTGCTTGGCAGGGCCTGAAGGCCCACATATATCCATGCACGACGAAAACGCCGGCAGGGGCCTCCCCTGCCGGCGTTGTCGCGTCTGTACCGGGGTGCCGCGGCACCCCGGTGGCCCTGCACGGATCAGATACCGTCCACGGGTCAGATATAGTAGGCCTGGATCGGCGGGAAGCCGTTGAAGCCCGTCGTGGCATAGGTGGTCGTATAGGCGCCGCAGGACAGGAAGGTGATCTTGTCACCCACCTGCAGGGCGTGCGGCAGCTCGTAGCCCGCCTTCTCGTACAGCACGTCGACGCTGTCGCAGGTGGGGCCCGCCAGGATCACCCGGCCGGTCTCGCTGCCGTCGCGTTCGGTGCGCAGGCGGTACTTGATCGCCTCGTCCATGGTCTCGGCCAGACCATTGAACTTGCCGACATCCAGATAGACCCAGCGCACCGGGTCGTCGAAGCTCTTTTCGGCGATCAGGATCACCTCGGCTTCCAGCACGCCGGCGTCACCGACCAGGCCGCGGCCCGGCTCGATGATCATCTCGGGCAGCTGATTGCCGAAATGACGGGTCATCGCCTGCGAGATCGCCAGCGCATAGGCGGCCATCGGGGCCACCTCGTCCTGGTAGCGCGCCGGCAGGCCGCCGCCCAGGTTGACCATGCGCGCCGAGACGCCCCGCTCCCCCAGGTCGCGGAAGATCGCCGCCGCCTGGCTGATGGCCCGATCCCACTGCTCCGGGTCGGTCTGCTGCGAGCCGACATGGAACGAGATGCCATAGGCATCCAGCCCCGCCGAAGCGGCGTCGGTCAGCAGCTCCAGCGCCATCTCGGGCGCGCAGCCGAACTTCTTCGACAGCGGCCAGTCGGCAGCCTGGCAATCGACCAGGATCCGGCAGAACACCTTCGACCCGGGGGCCGAGCGGGCGATCTTCTGCAGTTCACAGGCACTGTCGAAGGCGAACAGGCGCACACCCAGCTGATAGGCGCGGGCGATGTCCCGTTCCTTCTTGATCGTGTTCCCGAAGGAAATCCGATCCGGGCTCGCACCGGCGGCGAGCACCATCTCGATTTCCTGCAAGCTGGCGGTATCGAAGCACGAGCCGAGCTCGACCAGCATGGACAGGATTTCAGGAGCCGGGTTCGCCTTCACGGCGTAAAACACCCGCACGAGCGGCATCTGCTCGCTGATCTCCCGATACTTCTCGGCGATCACGTCGAGATCGACAACCACACAAGGATTGCTGTCGTATTCTCGTCGGCCGGCGAGAAAGCGCTCGATCTTCGGAGTCATCATTGGCTGATCCCCTACAAACCGGCGGCGGCCCGGCATGGACCGGGACGCTCAGGTTGTTCCCATTCCGCTGCCGTCGTCCCTGGTCACGTAGCGGACGGGCGCCATGTCGGCCCGTCATTTCGGGGGGGTACGTCGGTGGAGGCGGTTTATACGGGCAACCCACGGGCAGGAAAAGAGAAAAATGGGATTTTTCTGCAGAAAAATTCGGGACCCCGAATGCCCCCTGAACGGCCGATTCAGGACCCCGCCCCCACGTCCGATGCAAGCTACGGAAATGACCCCAACGCGCTATTTTGGCCCTCCAGGGGGCGCATGCGGAATTGGCCCCCCTCGGGGCAAAACCCAAGGCCTCGCCAGCAGCCGTTCAGCGGCGCCCAGAAATATGACAGTCCCCGTGGCGGAAGCTCATGTCTTCGCGGCCGGACCGTCGTCGCGCAGAGGCACCAGCTCCTCCAGCCGTCCGCGATCGGGACCGCAGGCCCGGCAATGACAGCGGGCGACGGGCCGGCGCGGCCGGCGGACGAAGGCGTGCTCCCGCCCGCAGGAGACGCAGCGCCAGATCACCCGCGCCTGAGCCGAGGCGGAAAGATAGTCGATCCGGTGCGTGGTGGCAGGCACCTCGCCGATCGCCAGCATCACCGCGCGCCAGCGGGCATCATGGCCACAGGACCGGCCATGCTCCAGATCGGCGATCAGATGGGCGCATTCGTGGAGAAAGGTCTGATCGCGGTCGGTCTCGTGCCCCGGCTTCAGCAGATCGGGGTGCAGCATGATCAGCCGCCGTCCGGGCCAGGCACTGCCGGCGCGGGTGCGCATCCGGCGGCCGATGGTGACCTCGGCCCCCAGGCAGGCTGCAAGCCCCCGCACCGCCTTCCCGGCACCGTTCAGCCGTCCCAGCAGCCGCCAGCGGGTGGCCAGCGCCGCAACCGTGCCCAGCGTCTTCAGCCGATGGTCCAGCGGGTGATTGGGCACCGGCCCCGTGACGGCGTCGACGGGATCGGCTGCGGGCAGGGCGGGGTCAAAGGGAAGCGACGTCATCCGGGCTCGACGAAGATTGCGGCCGGGTGCCAGACTGGGCCCAGCCGGGCCGCTTGGCAAGCCCCGGCGCATATCTCCCGCCCTCGATGCCGTTGCCACGGAGCCGCCCTGCCCCATGCCCCGCCTTGCCGCCAATCTCGACTTCCTGTTCACCGATCGCCCGCTGGAGGCACGCTTCGATGCGGCTGCGGCCTGCGGCTTCTCGGGCATCGAAATGCTGTTTGCCGACCGCATGCCCGCCCCGGCACTCAGGGCCGCACTCGACGCCGCCGGGCTCGAGGCGGCCCTGATCAACATCGCCGTCGACGACTGGGCGGCGGGCGGCCGCGGCTGTGCGGCCCTGCCCGGGCAGGAGGATCGCTTTCGTCGGGCGCTGATCGAAAGCGTGGAGCGTGCCGTTGCCGTGGGTGCCCGACGCCTGCATGTCCTGGCCGGCATCCCGGAAATCGGCACCGATCTCGCGTACGCGCGCGCGAGCTATATGCGCAACCTGCACGAGGCCGCCGAGACCGCAGCCGCAGCCGGTATCGTCGCCACGATCGAGGCGATCAATCCGCGCGACATGCCCGGCTATTTTCTGGCCGACCCGGACGAGGCGGCCGCCATCGTGCGCGAGATCGACCATCCGGCGCTGAAGGTCCAGTTCGACCTCTATCACACCCAGATCACCCGCGGTGACCTGACCCGGCGCCTGGACGCCCAGCTGCCGCTGATCGGCCATGTCCAGATCGCGGGCGTGCCCGACCGTGCAGAGCCCGATCAGGGAGAGATCGCCCCGGCACATCTTCTCGACCGGCTCGACACACTCGGCTATGACGGATGGGTGGGGCTTGAATACCGGCCCCGCGGCCGGACGGAGGACGGCCTGGGCTGGGCCACCCCCTGGGGTATCCGCGGGCCCGGCTGATCTCCGTCGATCGACGCCCCCTCAGAATGCGAAACGGCACCAGGCCGTCACCCTTGGGAGACGCCAGACCAGATGAGCGACATCTTCGACGACACCGCCCCGCCGCGTGTCACCTATTCCAACACCGGTACCGATTTCGGCCCGGTGCACGACCGGCTGGACCAGCTTTTCCCGGCCCTGGAGGCCGGCCTCGGCCGTGAGGCCGTCCTGCCCCTGGTGGACGGGCATGCCGTAACCGGGCCGGTCACAACCGCCATCCGGAGCCCGATCGATCGCGACATGCTTCTGGCCGAGGTGGCGGAGGCGAATGCCGCAACGGTCGCACGCGCGGTCGCCGTCGCCCGGGCGGCACAGCCGGCCTGGGCGGCCCTGCCCTGGCCGGAACGTGCCGCAATCATCCGGCGGGCCGGTGACATTCTGGCCGAGATGAAATGGCGGATGGGCCCGCTGCTGGTTCTGGAGGTCGGCAAGTCACGGCTGGAAGCGATGGGCGAGGCCGAGGAAGCGGCCGACCTTGCCCGCTATTACGCCGCCGAGATGGAGCGGAACCTCGGCTACGAGCGCCTGCTGCCCCGTGCGAAACCCGAGGAAAGCTGTGGCTCTCTGCTGCGCCCCTATGGCGTCTTCGGCGTGATCGCGCCGTTCAACTTCCCGGTGGCGCTCTCGGTCAACATGATCTCGGCCGCCCTGGTGGCCGGCAACGCGGTGGTCTACAAGCCCGGCCAGATCAATGCGCTGACCGGCGCCCTGCTGGTACAGGCCTTCCTGAAGGCCGGGGTGCCGGCGGGTGTGCTCGCCTTCCTGCCCGGTGGTGCGGCAACCGGCGAAGCGCTGGTGGCCGATACGGGACTTGATGGCATCGCCTTCACCGGCAGCCATGCCGTCGGCATGGAGATCCATCGCCGCTTCGCCGCCGGACGGTTCGCCCGGCCGGTGATCGTGGAGATGGGCGGCAAGAATCCGGCCTATGTGACCGCGACGGCCGATCTCGACCGGGCGGCAGAAGGCGTTGCTCGATCGGGCTTCGGCCTTCAGGGTCAGAAATGCTCGGCACTGTCCAAGGTCTATGTCGCGGCCGCGATCTATGACGACTTCCTGGACCGGCTGACGGCCCGCACCGCAACGCTGCCCCTCGGCGATCCACGCCGGCGCGAGATGTTCATGGGCCCCGTGATCGACGACCGGGCCGCTGCCCGGCAGGCTGCTGCAGTCGACGAGGCCCGGCGCGACGGCCGGGTGATCATGGGCGGCGAGCGCCTCGGCGGCGGGATCTACGATCGGGGCTGCTATCTGGCACCGGTGATCGTCGACCGCCTCGGCGCCGACCATCGCCTGAACAGCGACGAGCTGTTTCTGCCTTTCGTCTCCGTACAGCCCTTCGACGACCTGGCTGCCGCAATCGCCGACGGCAACCGCGTCGCCTATGGCCTCACCGCCGGCTGCTATGCAGGACGGCAGGCGGAGATCGACCTCTTCCTCGACCGGGCGGAGGCGGGCGCGCTTTATGTCAACCGGGCAAGCGGCGCCACCACCGGTGCCTGGCCCGGGCACCAGCCCTTCTGCGGCTGGAAAGGCTCCGGAGGCGCCGGCGGCAAGGGCGGCCTCGGCCCCTGGTATCTGCCCCAGTTCATGCGTGAGCAGAGCCGGACGGTGATGCTGCGCTGACGCCATGAACGAAGACGGCCCCGCAGTCGCCTGCGGGGCCGTCTTCATCTCGTGCCCGGCCGGAACCGGATCCGTGAAGGATCAGCTCTGCGCCTGGGGAAGCCGCGAGGAATGGTGCGACACGATACGCCAGCCATCCACGGTCTTGCGGTAGATCAGGGTGTAGCGCGCGGGTTCCGTCACCTGCTTGCCGCCCTGGGTATAGGTGAAGGTGTAAAAGCCGGTGGCGGTGCCGATATCGGGGCCGAGCACGGTGATCCAGCCGTCGCCGAAGGTCACCTTCAGGTCAGGGCGGTGCGAAACCAGCGCGCCGTAATAGCGCACGATACCGCCATTGTTGAACATCACCTGGCTCTGATCGTCGCTCATCATGATGGCATCGGGGCCATACATGTTGGTGACCACGACGCCCTGCTGGCCGCTGTTCAGCGACCAGGCCCAGCTGGCCAGGGCCGCGTCGATCTCGGACTTCACCTTGTTCGGATCATAGGCCGCAGCGCCCGCGACAACGGACGGCGACACCGCAGCCACCACCGTGCTGCCGGCCGGCGGGGTCGGCTTGGCGGTCGGGCGCGGTTCGGGGGCGAGGGCCGCGGTCTGGACGGGCTTGGCCTTCGCGGCGGCCGCCTGGGCGGCAGGTGCGAGCGGAAGGGCGGCACCCAGCGCGACGATCGTCACGGCGAACAGCCCGGCACGGATCGGGGACTTCACGGTCATCGAGGCGAACTCCGGCTTCACGAGCAGGTCGGAAACTTCACGAGCAGGTCGAAACGCGGGCACCGCCCGCCGCATCAATCACTGCCGCGGCATCGGTGCCAGCCCGGTCGACGGCATGTATCCGCCGCCGGTGTCGAGGGACACAATGGCACGGTCCGACCGCTTCGCCAAGCCCTGATTCACAGGGGGCGCCATGCCGGCCATCCCGGCCATACCCTTGATCTGCCATCGATATCGGCCCCTGTGTGACCCCCGGTCACACGCTGTCCGGGCCCCCCTGCCCTACCGGACCTACCGTGGCTTGAGGCCGGCATCCGCCGGGCTCAGCGGCACTCCCCGATATACTGCAGCAGCCATTCCCGGCCCTGGGATGCCGGTGCATTGCCGATCACCCGTTCCTCGCGCTTCACGATACGATAACCGTTCGGGCACAGGCGCTTACGGTCGAGTTCTCCGATCAGGAGTCCGGTTCGTGTCGCCTCCCCCTGGTCGCTGTCTTTGGCATAGCGCCCGCGATCGAAGGCCGTCGCTTCGAACACGAAGTGCCGGTCATCCTTGACGATGATGTCCGACCGCATGTCGCGCTCGGCCGGAAACTGCAGGCAGCCGGTCAACAGCACGGCGCCCAGAAGCCCGGCGGTCACAGCCGGACGGAGCGGAAACGGCAAGCCCATGACGTCCGCACACCCCCTTCATTGACAGGAGACGGGTTACAGGAACACGCAAACAGGGCGCCGCCTGATCCGCGACGCCCTGCTCATCTCATAGCACAGATATATCAGAGAGCTGTGGTGATATCCTCATGTCATGCCGCAGACAGGCTCTGATTGCGCATGTCGGTGAGGAAGGCATCGATGTCGTGCCGCAGTCGCCCCGCCTGCGCCGACAGCAGATCGGTCGCCTGGGCCAGGCTGCGGGCGGCAGAACCGGTATCGTCGGCCGCACGATTGACCTGAGAAACCGTGGTCGACACCTCCTGAGAACCCACGGCGGCCTGCTGAACGTTCCGGGCGATCTCGCCGGTGGCGGCTGTCTGCTCTTCCACGGCACTGGCGATGGTGGTGGAGATTTCGTTGATGTTGTCGATCGTGCCACCGATCGCCCGGAAGGCCTCCACCGAGCGCTCGGTCGCCGCCTGAATGGCCGAGATCTGGGCGGCGATATCGGCCGTGGCCTTGCCGGTCTGGCCGGCCAGGCTCTTCACCTCGCCCGCAACCACGGCGAAGCCCTTGCCGGCATCGCCTGCACGCGCGGCCTCGATGGTGGCATTCAGCGCCAGAAGATTGGTCTGGCCGGCGATATCCTCGATCAGCCGAACGATGTCGCCGATCCGTCCTGCAGCCTCGGCCAGGCTCTGGATGGTCTGATCCGCCCCTTCCGCCTGTGCACTGGCCTTGGCCGCGACATCGGTCGAGCGCACCACCTGATTGGAGATTTCCCGCAGCGTGCCGGCCATTTCTTCGGCGGCTGCCGCCACGGTCTGGACATTGGCCGAGGTTTCCTCGGCCGCCGCCGCAGAGGACCCGGCCCGGCCGCGCAGATCATCGGCGAGCCCGGACATCGTGCCGGCGGTCTCCTGCAGGTGCCGGATCGCCTTGTCGACCTCGGACAGGATGGCCACGACCTCGCGGTCGAAGCCCTGGATGCGCCGCTCCAATGCCTCGGCGCGCTTCAGGCGCTCGACCTGGGCCCGTTCACGCTCTTCGCCAAGCCGCCGCGCCGTCGCCTGCGCGCCCCGCAGCACCTCGAGCGCCCGGGCCATCACGCCCACTTCGTCCCGGCGATCGGTGCCGGGGACCGTCACATCGTCGGTGCCGGCCGCAATGGTCTCCATGGCGCCGCTGATCCGCCCCAGCGGCCGGCCGATGCCCGCGATCGCGACCACACCAGCCGCGGCCAGGCCGAGCAGAATACCGGCCGCAGCAACGCCCAGCAGCAGCAGCACCCGGCCATCATGGAAATCGCGCATGGCGTCGACCCCGGCCTCAACGGCCGCCGCGTTCTGCACGGCCAGCTTTTCCAGCTGGTCGTTGAACGCCTTGCGGTTCGCACGGTTGGCGTCGTTGTCGCCATAGGCACGTGCCGCTGCAGGCCCTTCGGTCCGCCCCAGACGCACCAGTTCGCTGCGGAACGCGATGAATTCCTGCGCTTTGGCCATCACAGGCACAAAATCGGCGCGCTGTGCCTCGGGAACCGCACGCTCCCAGGCGGCCATGGTTTCGCCCAGCTTGTCGAGGGCGGCCATCAGCGTCACCGCAAACTTTTCTGCCTTCTGGGAATCGGCGGACATATAGATACCGCGGCTGTCGGACACCACCGACATCACCAGCCCGTTGGCGCGTTCGCCATAGGTGGCGCGTTCCGAGGCATTGCGCATCGTCTCGCCGTGGCGTTCGCTGACCATCAGCCCGTCATAGCTCAACACGGCGATAATCAGGGCCACCACCGCCATGATCACGATCAGCAGGGCTGATTTGATCGTGATGGTCATCCGTCCGAGAATTCGATCCATCGTCAACATCCACATCGGAGTGGTGCGGCCGCAGCTGCAGTCCGCTGTCCGACGCAGCTTAAAATGGATGTGGTAAATAAATCGAGAATGCCCGGTAAATGAATGGTAAACGACTATTCGTCAAGAATGATCGATCCTGAACCTAAGCTCATTATTTCAATGAGATTGAAAAAATATCCACCATCGGCGACAAGATGTTTCCGATAAAGATGATTTCGGTGGTATGCCGTAACGAAGAAAGCGGCACGCTCCTGAGAGCATGCCGCTTTCCAAAGATGGTGAGCCCGCTGGGACTCGAACCCAGGACCCTCTGATTACTCCACCACCACGGCTTTCGCCGCCGCAACCGCAACCGGTGCGTTTGTGGCCCGGACCATCCCTTCACCCTGTCGGAACGCCCTCGGACGGGGCGCTTGAGTTAGGTGGGCGCCGTCTGGCCTCTACACCTTCCGATTCCTCGAACCGAGGGATCGGCTTGGCTCGGGATTGCCGTCGCCGCGACGCGGACGGGTTCCCCGACTTTGACGCCTGTTTCATCCGGCCGTTTCCGGCCGGCGCTCCCAATCGAAAGTCAGATGCTCTACCGGCTGAGCTACGGGCTCGCAGGATCTGCGGTTCGCCGCCACCGACTGCCCGGGAGAAGACCGCCCCGGCTGCGAACGGGCGTAACCATAGGGGCGAGGCTGCAATCGGTCAAGCCGTGGAACGCCGCGAAACACATGCCGATGCGATCCGGTTCAAACGTCGTGCGACATCGCACCTCGGGCGCGTGCAGCGACGGGTCTGGTCACGCCGGGCGTGCTGTGTCAATGATCGATGGACGAGAACGGCCGGCGCACCGCAGCTGCGACCGGTCGCGGCCGGAGGTACGACCTGAGAGGACCCTGTCGCCATGACCATGAACTATGCCGAGGCCCGCGCCTTTCTGCTGGCCCATCGCAAGGATTACGACCGCGCCTGTGCCGGATTTTCCTGGCCACGACCCGAGCGGTTCAACTGGGCGCTTGACTGGTTCGATGCCGTGCTCGCGACCGAGGCCGAAAGCCGCAACCGTCCGGCGCTTCGGATCGTCGACGTGCCGACCGGCGCCGAGACCTCGCTGAGTTTTGCCGAGCTGCGCGATCGCTCGGATCGGGTCGCCAATCATCTCCGCTATCTGGGCGTCGCGCGCGGCGACCGCATTCTGCTGATGCTGGGCAACACGGTCCCGCTTTGGGAGACGATGCTGGCGGCCATGAAACTGGGTGCCGTGGTCATCCCGGCCACCACCCTGCTTTCAACCGAGGATCTTGACGACCGGCTGGAGCGTGGTCGTGTGCGCCACATCATTGCCGGCGCCGAGCATGCTTCGAAGTTCGAGGCGCTGGAACGGGCCCGCGGCCTGACCCGCATCGCCGCCGATGGCAGCGCGCCGGGCTGGACCGACTTCGCCGATGCGCATGAAGATCCCCGCTTCGCCCACGGCTTCACCCCGGATGGCGAGACCCGGGCCGAGGATGAACTGCTGCTCTATTTCACCTCGGGCACCACGGCCAAGCCCAAGCTGGTGATCCACACCCATGCCAGCTATCCGATCGGCCATCTTTCGACGATGTACTGGCTGGGGCTGCAGCCCGGCGATGTGCATCTGAACATCTCGTCGCCCGGCTGGGCGAAGCATGCCTGGAGCTGCTTCTTCGCCCCCTGGATCGCCGGCGCCACCATCTTCATCGCCAATCAGCCGCGCTTCGAGGCTGCCAGCCTGCTCGACGCCATTGCACGGGGGGGCGTGACCACTCTCTGCGCCCCGCCGACCGTCTGGCGGATGTTCATCCAGCAGGATCTGAAGTCGATCCGCACCAGCCTGCGCGAGGTCTGTGGCGCGGGCGAGCCGCTGAACCCCGAGATCATCGAGCAGGTTCAGGAGGCCTGGGGCCTGACCATCCGCGACGGCTATGGCCAGACCGAAACCAGCGCCCAGTTCGGCAACCCGCCCGGCCAGCCGATCAAAAACGGCTCCATGGGGCGGCCGCTGCCGGGTTATGTCGCGACCCTGCTCGACGCCGACGGCAACCAGGTCGAGGAGGGCGAGATCGCACTCGCCTTGGGCGATCGCCGCCCGGCGAGCCTGATGCGCGGCTACGAAGCCGCCGAGGGCAAGGCCCTGCTCGCCACCTCGGGCGAATTCTACCGCACCGGAGACGTCGCCATCCGTGATGATGACGGTTATTTCACCTTCGTCGGGCGCGCCGACGACGTCTTCAAGGCGTCGGACTACCGGATCAGCCCCTTCGAGCTTGAGAGCGTGCTGATCGAACACGACGCCGTCGCCGAGGCGGCCGTGGTTCCCGCACCAGACCCGGTCCGCCTGGCCGTGCCGAAGGCCTATATCTCCCTGATCAAGGGCTTCGAGCCCGATGCTGAGACGGCACGGGACATTCTGGCCTATGTCCGCAGCCGGGTGGCGCCCTTCAAGCGCATCCGCCGCATCGAGTTCACCGAGGACCTGCCCAAGACGATTTCAGGCAAGATCCGCCGGGTCGAACTCCGCCGCGGTGAGAATGCGGGCGAGGCGCCCGAAAGCCGCGGCGGCGTCGAGTTCCGCGAAGAAGACTTCCCCGACCTCAAGGGCTGACCCGAGGGGCCGGCCACCTTCGCCCGGGGGGACATCAGAGCGGCGGAATGTCCCCCGCGGCGAGGCCGGCCTCGAATTCCGCCGCAAAGGCCTCCATCCGACCTTCCGGGATGGCGGCGCGCATCTCGCGCATAAGATCCTGATAATACCAGAGATTGTGCTGGGTCAGTAGCACCGCCCCCAGAATCTCGCTCGCCTTGTGCAGATGGTGCAGATAGGCGCGGGAATACTGCGTGCAGGCCGGGCAGCCACAGCGATCGTCCAGCGGCCGCGGGTCGTCGGCATGGCGGGCATTGCGGATATTGACCGGGCCGCGGCGGGTGAAAGCCTGGCCGGTCCGGCCGGAGCGGGTCGGCATCACGCAGTCGAACATGTCGATGCCGCGCCGGACCGCCGCCACCAGATCCTGCGGACGGCCCACGCCCATCAGATAGCGCGGCTTGTCCCGGGGCATCAGCGGCGTGGTGACATCGAGGGTAGAGCACATCAGCTCGAAGCCCTCGCCCACCGCCAGCCCGCCCACGGCATAGCCCTCGAAGCCGATTTCGGTCAGCCGTTCCACGCTTTCGGCGCGCAGATCGCCATGAACCCCGCCCTGGACGATGCCGAACAGGGCGTAGCCGGGCCGGTCGGTAAAGGCCGTGCGGCAGCGTTCCGCCCAGCGCATCGACAGCCGCATCGAGCTTGCGGCCTGGTCATAGGTCGCAGGATAGGGCGTGCATTCATCGAAGCACATGGTGATCGTGGCATCCAGCAGGCGCTGGATCTCGATCGACCGCTCCGGCGTCAGCCGGATCTTGCTGCCGTCCAGATGCGAGCGGAAGGTGACGCCGTCATCATCCAGCTTGCGCAGCGCCGCCAGCGACATGACCTGAAACCCGCCACTATCGGTCAGAATCGGCGCGGGCCAGTTCATGAAGCGGTGCAACCCGCCCAGGCGGTCGACCCGCTCGGCCCCCGGGCGCAGCATCAGGTGATAGGTGTTGCCCAGCAGGATCTGTGCCCCGGTCGCCGCCACCTGTTCGGGCGTCAGGCCCTTCACGGTCCCGGCCGTGCCGACCGGCATGAAGGCCGGCGTGTCGATGGCGCCATGGGCCGTGACGATCCGGCCGCGCCGGGCCATGCCGTCCTCGGCCATCAGCGTATAGCCGAAGCGGGGTTCGGCGCCCTCGCCCGCGATGGCGCGGGTCGGGCTCTGGTCGTGCGGGGTCGTGGTCATGATGCGGCGTCGTCCGGGCAATGGTCGATCAGGCAGGCATCGCCATAGGAAAAGAAGCGATAGCCGCCTGCGATGGCATGGGCGTAGGCCGCGTGCATCCGGTTCAGCCCGGCAAAGGCCGAGACCAGCATGAACAGGGTGGAGCGCGGCAGGTGGAAATTGGTCATCAACGCGTCGGTGCCGCGGATCGGTCGCCCGCCGGGGGTGATGAAGATCCGGGTCTCGCCCTCGAACGGCCGGAACCTGCGATCCTCGCCGGCCGCCGTCTCCAGCAGGCGCATGGCGGTGGTGCCGACGGCAACGATGCGCCGACCGGCGGCACGTGCCGCATTCAGGCGGTCGGCCGTCTCTGCCGTCAGCCGGCCCCATTCGGCATGCATATGGTGGTCGACCGTATCCTCGGCCTTCACCGGCAGGAACGTGCCGGCACCGACATGCAGCGTCAACGCCAGTCGCTCGATGCCCCGGGCATCAAGCGCTGCAAGCAGCCGGTCGGTGAAGTGCAGCCCTGCGGTCGGGGCGGCGACCGCTCCTTTGTCACGGGCGAAGATCGTCTGATAGTCGTCGGTGTCGCGGGCATCGGCGCCTTCCGGCCGCTCGATATAAGGTGGCAGCGGCAGGCGGCCGACCTCTTCCAGCGCCTGGATCAGCTCGCCACCGGAGAGATCGAAGCGCAGCACCACCTCCCCCGCATCACGCCGCTCGATGACCTCTGCTCCCAGCACCCGTCCGCCGGCCTCCGCCTCAAAACGGTCGCCCAGGCGGAGCTTGCGGGCCGGGCGTGCAAAGGCCGCCCAGACATCCAGCCCTTCAGCCTTGTGCAAGGTCACCTCGACCCTTGCATCGCCCCGCCGGCCGAACAGGCGCGACGGGATCACCCGCGTGTCGTTGACCACCAGCAGGTCGTCGGGGCGGAGAAGATCCGGCAGATCGGCGACGCGATGATCCGAAAGCCCGCCCGCCCGGATCCGGAGCAGTCGGGCGCTTTCGCGGGGCTCAGCGGGGCGCTGGGCGATCAGCTCCCGCGGTAGATCGAAATCGAACAGGTCGACTTTCATCGAAGCTGAAGTAACCGATGCAAAGGGTTGATAGGACTTAACAAGTTGAGAAGGCTCAGAACGGCGCGGGACGGTGACCGCCCTGGCGGACACCGTCCCGCGATATTCATCGGGTCTGGCGGCAACTCAGTCCAGCGGACGAAGGCCGTTTCGTTCTTCCTCGAACCGGACATCGAGGATCTTCTTCACCTGCGGGCTGACGAATTGCGAGATGTCGCCCCCCAGCCGCCCGATCTCTTTCACGAAGCGCGAGGAGATGAACTGCACCTTTTCGGACGCCATCAGGAAGACGGTTTCGACCTGGGTGTTCAGCCGGGCATTCATGCCCGCCATCTGGAATTCGTACTCGAAGTCCGAAACGGCGCGCAGGCCACGCATGATCACGCCTGCCCCCTGCTCCACCGCAAAATGCATCAGCAGGGTGTCGAAGGATTTCACCTCGACCCGGGCTGCCTGATCCGGCGGCAGGGTCTGGAGCTCGGCGAGCACAAGGCTCACCCGCTCTTCCAGCGAAAACATCGGTCCCTTGCCGGGGTTGGCCGCCACGGCCACCACGAGCTTGTCCACCACCCTCAGGCTGCGTCGGATGATGTCCATATGCCCGTTGGTCACCGGGTCGAACGTCCCCGGATAGATGCCCTTGCCGCTCAATGCCTGGTCCTCCACTGGGTCTCCACCCGCGCCGGCTTACGCCTCGTCTTCGTCTCCGCGAAGATCGGTCGTCTCCGTCGCGTCCTGCTCCCCCTCGTCACCGGCCTCGCCATCACCATTGGCCTCGCCGGCGCCGTTCTGATCTTCTTCCGCGGTCTCGCTCAGCCGGGCGGCCGAGACGACCTTTTCGTCCTGGGCGGTCTTGAACACGATCACGCCCATGGTGTCGCGGCCGGCGATACGGATATCCGCCACCGGCGTCCGGATCAGCTGGCCACCATCGGTCACCAGCATGATCTGTTCGCCCTGCGCCACCGGGAAACAGGCCACGATGTGCCCGTTACGCGCTCCGGTGGTCATGTTGACGATGCCCGACCCGCCACGATTGGTGGTGCGGTATTCATAGGCCGAGGTGCGCTTGCCATAGCCGCGGGTGGTGACGGCCAGCAGGAATTCCTCCTCGGCCTCCAGCCGCAGGGCGGTCTCGAGGTCGAGCCCGTAGCGGGCCGCGAGTTCGGCCTCGTCCCCGGGCAGGTCACCGGTCTCGACCGGTGCCGCCTCTTCGCCGTCCACCACTGCCGAAGTACCGGTCTCCAGCGCCTTCAACTGCGCCAGCCAGCGGCGCTTGGCATTGGCGAAGCGCAGGTAATTGTCGCGGGTGTCGACGTCCACCTCGCGGTGACGGATGATCGACATCGACACGACCTCGTCGCTGCCGGCCAGAGAGATGCCGCGCACGCCATCGGAGGTGCGGCTCTTGAACAGCCGCACGGCCCCCACGGGGAAGCGGATCGCCTTGCCGGCCCGGCTGGCAAGCACCACGTCGTCACCGCCATTGCATGGCAGCACGCCGACCAGACGGTCGCCCTCGCCAAGCCGGATGGCGATCTTGCCATTGCTCATCACATTGACGAAATCGGCCAGGCGGTTGCGGCGGACATTGCCCTTGGCGGTTGCGAACATCACATAGGCGTCGCCGTCGGCGATGGCATCCAGCGCCTCGGCCGCCTCTTCCGCCGCCTCGTCGGCCGCTGCCTCGTCGACCTCGGCGATCTCGGGCATGTCCGGATCATCGGGCAGCGGCATCAGGGTGGCGATGACCTCGCCTTCCTTCAGCGGCAGCAGGTTGACCATGGCCTTGCCGCGGCTCTGCGGCGTCCCGGCCGGCAGCTGCCAGACCTTCAGCTTGTAGACCTGGCCGGCGGTGGAGAAGAACAGCACGGCCGCATGGCTGTTGAGCACGAAGATCTGCGAGACGAAATCCTCGTCACGCACGGCCATCGAAGACCGGCCCTTGCCGCCGCGGCGCTGGGCGCGATAGGTCGACAGCGGCACGCGCTTGATATAGCCGCCATGGGTGACCGTGACGACCATCTCCTCGCGCTCGATCAGATCCTCGACATTGTAGTCGAACTCCGATTCCTCGATCACGGTGCGCCGCGGCGTCGCGAATTCGTCGCGGACCTCGATCAGCTCCTCGCGCAGCACCTCGAGCATGCGGGCGCGATCATTCAGGATGCGGAGATATTCCAGGATCTTGTCGCAGATCTCGCGCAGCTCGGCACCGATGCGCTCGCGCTCCAGCCCGGTCAGGCGATGCAGGCGCAGATCCAGAATGGCGCGGGCCTGGGCTTCCGACAGGCTGTACATGCCGTCGACCACGCTGCGGTCGGGCTCACCCACCAGCGCGATATAGGGCGCGATGTCGCCGGCTGGCCAGGGGCGGTCCATCAGGGCGTCGCGGGCAGAGGCGCTGTCGGGCGAGGCCTTGATCAGCTCGACCACCGGGTCGAGATTGACGACCGCCACGCCCAGGCCCATCAACACATGGGCCCGCTCGCGCGCCTTGCGCAGTTCATAGATCGTCCGGCGGGTAATGACCTCTTCGCGGAACTCCAGGAAGGCCTGAAGCATGTCGCGGAGCGTCATCATCTCGGGCTTGCCGGCATTCAGCGCCAGCATGTTCACGCCGAACGAAGTCTGCAGCGGGGTGAAGCGATAGAGCTGGTTGACGACCACCTCGGGCGTCGCATCGCGCTTCAGTTCCACCACCACGCGGACGCCGTCGCGATCGCTTTCGTCGCGCAGATCCGCCACGCCCTCGATCTTACGCTCCCGCACCGCTTCGGCGATGCGCTCGATCATCCGGGCCTTGTTGACCTGATAGGGGATCTCGCGAACGATGATCGCCATGCGATCCTTGCGGATCTCCTCCACCTCGACCTTGCCGCGCAGCAGCACCGACCCGCGGCCGGTCAGCAGGGCCTCGCGGCTGCCGCCGCGGCCGACGATGATGCCGCCGGTCGGGAAGTCCGGGCCGGGCACGATCCGCAGCAGCTCCAGATCGGTGATCTCGGGCCGGTTGACCATCGCGATGGCGGCGTCGATCACCTCGCCCAGATTATGGGTCGGGATGTTCGTCGCCATACCGACGGCGATGCCGCCCGCACCGTTGACGAGCAGGTTCGGGAACCGGGCGGGCAGAACCGTCGGCTCGCGGGTCGTGTCGTCGTAATTGTTCTGGAAGTCCACCGTCTCCTTGTCGAGATCCGACAGGAGGGTGCTGGCGGCCTTGGTCAGGCGGGCCTCGGTATAACGCATGGCCGCCGGGGGATCGCCGTCCATTGAGCCGAAATTGCCCTGGCCGTCGATCAGCGTCAGGCGCATCGAGAAATCCTGCGCCATGCGGACCATGGTGTCGTAGATCGCGCTGTCGCCATGGGGGTGATACTTACCCATGACGTCGCCGACCACGCGTGCCGATTTGCGGAACGGCTTGTTCCACTCGTAGCCGCTCTCGTGCATCGAGAACAGAATCCGCCGGTGCACGGGCTTCAGGCCGTCGCGGACGTCGGGGAGCGCACGCGCCACGATCACGCTCATCGCGTAATCGAGGTACGAGCGCCGCATCTCGTCTTCGATCGTGACCGGAGCGATGTCGGAAGCGATGGGCGGAACGGGCGTGTCGGACAAGGTACGATCCCGGAACTTGAACCGGTGCCGCCATCGATGGACGGCGCCGGAAAAGGGGGCGACGCCTGCCGTCGAAACGCGGGGGCGCGGCGTCGGCGGGCGATCAGTCGAAGGCTTACACGCATCGGCCGGGCCGCTCGGAGATCCGTGCGTCACCGGCCGGTCGTGAAATCGTCCCCGAAGCTACCCAATTTTGCGCCGCCGAACAACCACGCCGGCCGGCCCCTGCATTCCGGGCGGATGCAGGGGTCCCGGAAGCCTCAGGCGACCTTCAGATCAACCTCGACATTGCCGCGGGTTGCCTTGGAATAGGGGCACACCTGATGCGCGGCTTCGACCAGCGCGTGCGCCGCAGCGGCATCGATGCCGGGCAGGCTGGCGGTCAGCGTCACCGCCAGGCCGAAGCTGGTTTCGTCCTTGCCGATCGACACTGCGGCCGCGACCTGGGCGTCATTGCCCAGCTTCACGCCCTTCTGACCGGCGACGAGCTTCAACGCCGACAGGAAGCAGGCGGCATAGCCGGCGGCGAACAGCTGTTCCGGGTTGGTGCCTTTGCCGTTACCGCCAAGGGCGGCCGGCATGGCGAGCGGCAGGTCGATATGGCCGTCGTCGCTGGCGGCGCGGCCGTCACGGCCGCCGGTGGCGGTGGCATTGGCGGTGTAGAGGATCTGCATGGCCTGTCTCCTTGGCTCGGCCGGCCCTCTCCGGTGCCGGTCATGTCGTCGTTCCGTGCCTTATATTGACATCAATTTAATTGTACGCAATACAAAAGAACGTGACATATCACCCATGCCCGGCCTTCAGCTGCCGCTGTCGGGCTCGGCGGCGGCATCGCTCAGCCGCGCCTGAAGGGCGTGCAGGCGCCGGCGGAGATCGCCCAGTTCGTCGAGTTCCAGCCCCATGGCGCAGAACATCCGCTCCGGCACATGGCGCGCCCGCGCCTTCAGCGCCCTGCCCGCCTCGGTCAGGGCCACCCGCACCTGGCGCTCGTCGCGCGGGTCGCGGCGCCGTGTCACCAGTCCTGCGGCCTCCAGCCGTTTCAACAGCGGGGTGAGCGTGCCGGAATCGAGCCCCAGCCTGCGCCCCAGATCACCGACGGTGACATCGTCGCTCTCCCACAGCACCAGCATCGCCAGATATTGCGGATAGGTCAGCCCCAGCCCTTCAAGCACCGGACGATAGAGTTTGGTCATGGCCAGCGAGGCGCCATAGAGCGCAAAGCAGAGCTGCGCGTCGAGGCGCAGCGGATCATTGATGTCGTCGGCCATGAGCGGCCCTCCGGTGGCGGCTGGTCCTGGGCGGAATATGGGCGCCGGACAGCTGTGACACAACGTCGGAGATCGGGCCGCCGGAGACTGGTCAAGGCCGGGGCGCAGGCGCATGCTGTTGCCCGTGAACGCCGCCGGCGGCCCGATCCGCCCGACAAACAAGACGCAGGACCCCAGGATAATGACCCAGACCAGACGCCTCGGCAGCAGCGGCCCGATGGTTTCCGCCCTCGGTCTCGGCTGCATGGGCATGAGCCAGTCCTATGGCGCGACCGATGACGCCGAATCGATCGCGACCATCCACCGTGCCATCGATCTCGGCTGCAGTTTTCTCGACACGGCAGAAGTTTATGGGCCCTTCCTCAATGAAAGTCTGATCGGACGCGCCCTGGCCGGAACGACCTCCACCGGTCCCCTGCGCGACCGGGTGGTGATCGCCACCAAATTCGGCTGGAAGATCGAGGGCGGCCGCAGCATCGGCGTCGACAGCCGGCCGGAGCGGATCGTTCAGGCGGTGGAAGGCTCGCTCTCGCGCCTCGGCACCGACCATATCGACCTGCTTTATCAGCACCGCGTGGATCCGGCCGTGCCGATCGAGGAGGTGGCCGGCACCGTGGCCGATCTGGTGAAGGCCGGCAAGGTGCTGCATTTCGGCCTGTCGGAAGCCTCGGCGGCGACCATCACCCGGGCCCATTCGGTGCTGCCGGTTGCGGCCCTGCAAAGCGAATACTCGCTTTGGGAACGCGACCTCGAAGCCGGGATCATCCCGACCCTGCGCCGGTTGGGCATTGCCCTGGTGCCCTTCGCGCCGCTCGGCCGCGGCTTCCTGACCGGTAGCGTCACCCGCGCCGAAGACTATCCCGAAGGCGATCGCCGTCGCACCGACCCGCGACTGATCGGCGCCAATTACGATGCCAACATGGCGGCCGCCGCGACGGTGCGCGAGATCGCGACCGAACGCGGTGTCACCCCGGGCCGTGTCGCGCTCGCCTGGCTGCTCGGCCGGGGCGACGACGTGATCCCCATTCCCGGCACCCGCCGCCGCAGCCATCTGGAAGACAACTGGGCGGCCCTGGACCTGGCGCTCACGGCAGAAGAGACCGCCCGCCTCGACGCAGCCCTGCCGCCGGGCATCACCGCCGGCCCGCGCTACGGTGAGCGCGAGATGGGGTATGTCGACCGCTGATACCCGCACCTGAACGCAAAAAACCCGGCTGATGCGCGTCGCATCAGCCGGGTTTTTCATGTCGGTCTGTCGATCTGGCGCAGCTCAGAACGGAATTTCGTCATCCAGATCGTTCGAGCCGCCGCCGCCACCGGCACCGCCGCGACCGCCACCGGACGAGCCGCCGCCGTAATCCGAGCCGTAATCGTCATAGCCACCGCCGAAGCCGCCGCCGCCCTGGCCACCGCCCATGCCGCCACCCTGGCCGCCACGACCACCGCCATAGCCGCCACCGCCACCCCGGCGACCGCCGCCGCCCTGGCCGCCGCCGAAGCCGCCGCCCGACCCACCGCCGAAATCGTCGCCGCCGCCGAATTCAGCGCCACCGCCACCTTCGCCGCGGCCATCGAGCATGGTCAGCTCGCCACGGAAGCGCTGCAGCACCACCTCGGTGGTGTACTTCTCCTGGCCCTGCTGATCGGTCCATTTGCGGGTCTGAAGCGCCCCTTCGACATAGACCTTCGAGCCCTTGCGCAGGAACTTTTCCGCCACTTCGGCCAGGCGCTCGTTGAAGATCACCACGCGGTGCCACTCGGTCCGCTCGCGGCGCTCGCCGCTCTGGCGGTCCCGCCAGTTCTCGCTGGTCGCGACCGCAAGGTTCACGATCTTCATGCCGTCCTGGGTGCTGCGCACCTCCGGGTCCCGGCCCAGATTGCCGATCAGGATCACCTTGTTGACGCTGCCAGCCATGGCTCTGTCTTCCCTCGACCTAACGGTTGGAGGCGCCGCACCGACAAGGGGGCGCCCGCGAATTGGCCGCATCCTGCGACAGCCGGTCCCATCCTGCAATCGGCTATTCTGTGTCTGATGACTGGACCGCCCGCCACGCGCTAGGCTGAGCCTGCATCTCAACCGCCGGGGACCCTGCGCATGAGCGAACGCGGCACCACCATTGCGATCATCGGGGCCGGTTTCAGCGGGGCCCTGCTTGCCGTACACCTGCTGGACCGCTGCCGGCGGACGGACAGGATCCTGCTGGTCGAGCGGAACAGCCAGTTCGGCCGCGGCGTCGCCTATGCCACCGGCAATCCGCACCACCTGCTCAACGTCCGGGCCGGCAATATGAGCGCCTTTCCCGACCAGCCGGGCCATTTCGTCCAGTGGCTGGAGGCGAACCGCAGCACCCTCACCGCCTTCCTGCCCGACGGCCCGGCCGGGCGCGACAGTTTCGTGCCGCGGCGGATTTATGGCTCCTACATTCAGGATCTGATCGGCGACCGGATCTGGCGCCAGGGCAAGGCCATGAATCTGCAGCTGATCCATGATGCCGCCGTGCGGCTCGACGCCGTGGAGGGCGGCGGTTTCGCGATGCAGGTCGATGGCGGTCGCAGCTATCGCGTCGATGCTGCCGTGCTGGCGCTCGGCAACTTCCCGCCCGGCTGCGATATGCCGGCCGGCCCCGCCTATGCGCCGGATCCATGGGCGCCGAACGCCCTCGACGGGCTGGATCGGGAGGCCGACGTCATCCTGGTCGGCACTGGCCTGACTGCGGTCGACGTCGTGATCAGCCTGCTGGACCGCGGCCATCGCGGCACCATTCATGCCATCTCTCGCCGTGGGCTGCTGCCCCGTGCCCATGCCCCGGTGCCGGCCCCCATCCCCTCACTCACGCCGGAAACCGCGCCCGACCGGCTCAGCGCCCTGGTGAAGACCGTGCGTCAGGCCGTGCGGGCGGCAGAAGCCGATCTGTCGACCCGCGGCCATGGCGGCGGCTGGCGGGCGGTGATCGACGGGCTGCGGCCGGTGACACAGCCGCTCTGGCAGGGGCTGGCTCCCGAAGAGAAGCGCCGTTTCCTGCGCCATCTCCGCCCCTGGTGGGACAGTCATCGCCATCGCATGGCGCCGGATGTCGCGGACCGCATCGCCGATGCGCGCGCCCGCGGCCAGCTGCTGATCCGGGCCATGCGCATCCGCGCCCGCCATGTGACGCCCGACCGGGTCGCCTTCGACCTGATCCCGCGGGGCGGCGGGGCGGTGGAACGCATCGTGGCCGCCCGCGCCATCGATTGCACGGGCCCCGGATCCGACCTCGCCTGCACGCCCGAGCCCCTGCTGGCCGGCCTGTTCGCCCGTGGCGCCATCCGGGCCGATGCGCTGGCGCTCGGCCTCGATGTCGACACGGATCTGCGCGTCATCTCGGCCGACGGCATGGCAAATCGCCGGCTCGCCGCCCTGGGGCCGCTCACCAAGGGCGTGTTCTGGGAAAGCACCGCCGTACCCGACATCCGCAACCAGGTCGCCGCCCTCGCCCGCAGCCTTGCGGAAGAGCTGATGGAATAAACTAAAATATAATGTGAAATAACTCATAAAACATCATGTTCGTGTTTAATTGTTGACATCCACGGCTGCGGATGCACATTCTCGTCACACATCCCGGATGGGCTGCGTGCGTGGGGGAGAATATGTCCGAAGGCGACCGGCCTGAGGGCACGCCCCACAGTCTGCGCAGCACACCGGCCCGCGAGCTTCCCATCCCCGCCTTTCTGGAGCCTGCCAGATGAAGCGCCTCGCTTTTGCCGCCGCCCTCGCGCTCGGCCTCGCCGCCGGCGCGCCGGCGCGGGCCGCCGACGACACCCTCCTCAACGCGTCTTACGACATCGCGCGCGAGCTGTTCGCCGAGATCAACGAGAGCTTCGTGCCGGCCTGGAAGGCTGAAACCGGTCGCTCGATCGAGGTGAACCAGTCCCATGCCGGCACCTCGCGCCAGGCCCGTGCAATCCTCGAAGGGCTGAAGGCAGATGTCGTAACCTTCAACCAGGTCACCGACATCGACTTCCTGGTGAAGCATGGCGGCCTGATTCAGCCGGGCTGGCAGTCGGAACTGCCGAACAACGCCTCGCCCTGGTATTCGATGCCGTCTTTCCTGGTGCGTAAGGGCAACCCCAAGAACATCAAGGACTGGTCTGATCTGGTCCGCGACGGGGTGGAGATCGTCTTCCCGAACCCCAAGACCTCGGGCAATGCGCGCTATACCTATCTGGCCGCCTATGCCTATGGTCTGGATGCCTTCAAGGGCGACGTCGCGAAGACCGACGAATTCGTGTCGCAGATCTTCGGCCATGTTGCGGTGTTCGACACCGGCGGACGCGGTGCCACCACCACCTTCGTCGAGCGCGGCATCGGCGATGTGCTGATCACCTTCGAGGCCGAGACCAACCTGATCCGCAAGGAATATGGCGAGGACGACTACGAGGTCGTGACGCCGTCGCAGAGCCTGGTGGCCGAATTCCCGGTCGCCGTGGTCGACAAAGTCGTCGACGAGCGGGGCAGCCGCAAGGCAGCCGAAGGCTATCTGAACTTCCTCTACGGCAAGCAGGTTCAGGAGATCGCGGCGAAGCGCTACAACCGCGTGGTCGACCCCGAGATCGCCGCGAAGTATGCCGGCCAGTTCCCCGAGCTGAAGCTGGTTCGCGTCGAAGACGTCTTCGGCGGCTGGGACAAGATCCAGGCCGAGCATTTCGCCGAGGGCGGTAAGCTCGACCAGCTCTTCGCGGCACAGAGCCGCTGATCCGGCCATGGCCACCGCTCTCTCGCGGTCCCGCGGCGTGCTGCCGGGCTTCGGCCTGACGCTCGGCATCACGCTGTTCTACACCGCAATCATCATCGCGCTGCCGATCTTCGCCCTGGTGCTCAAATCCGCGAGCCTGGGACCGGCGGAGTTCTGGGCGATCGTGACCTCGCGGCGGGCGGTGGCCACCTATCAGGTGACGCTGGGCGCCGCCGCCGGCGCCACCGTCTTCAATGCCGTCTTCGGCCTGCTGCTCGCCTGGGTGCTGGTGCGCTACCGCTTCCCCGGCCGCCGGGTGCTCGACGCTCTGGTCGATTTGCCCTTCGCCCTGCCCACCGCCGTGGCCGGCATCGCGCTTGCCAATCTGCTCGCCCCGACCGGCTGGCTCGGCGCGCCGCTCAAGGATCTGGGCATCAAGGTCGCATACACTCCGCTCGGCATCGCCGTCGCCATGGCCTTCACCAGCATTCCCTTCGTGGTGCGCACGGTTCAGCCAGTTCTGGAAGACCTGTCGCGCGAAGCGGAAGAGGCCGCCCATTCGCTGGGCGCCGCCGATCGGGCGATCTTCCTGCGCGTGATCATGCCGGCAATCCTGCCCGCCTTCCTGGCAGGTGCCGCCCTCGCCTTCGCCCGCAGCCTGGGCGAGTTCGGCGGCGTGATCTTCATTGCCGGCAACCGCCCCTTCCAGACCGAGATCACCGCCCTGCTCACCTTCATCCGGCTGGAAGAGTTCGATTATCCGGCCGCCGCGGCGATCGCGACCATGATCCTGGTCTGCGCCTTCGTGATGCTGCTGCTGATCAACATCCTGCAATTCTGGGCCGCCCGCCATTCAGGCCGGGGATGACAAGGACAGGATGAGGACTGGACGATGACCGATATCCCCGCCACCGCAAACCGCCATCAGAGCAGCCGCACCCCCGAAGCCTGGAAGGGGGTGGCGGGCGAAGGCTGGCTGCGCATCCTGCTCATCACCCTTGCCCTCGGCATCTCCGCCCTGTTTCTGGTGGTGCCGCTGGCGGTGATCTTCGCCCAGGCTTTTGCCGCCGGCATCGAGGGCTGGGCCTCGAATGTCGTCGCCCCCGACACGCTGCATGCGATCGGGCTCACCATCCTGACCGCCATCGTGGTGGTGCCGATCAATATCGGCTTCGGCCTCGCCGCCGCCTGGGCGATCGCCAAATTCACCTTCCCCGGACGCAAGCTGCTGATGACCGTGATCGAGCTTCCCTTCTCGATCTCGCCGATCGTCGCCGGCGTCGCCTATCTCTTCGTCTACGGCGCCCAGGGCCTGCTGGGGCCGACGCTCGACGCCGCCGGCATCCAGGTGATGTTCACCATCCCGGCCATCTTCCTGGTCAGCCTGTTCGTCACCAGCCCCTTCGTCGCCCGCGAACTGGTGCCGCTGATGCAGGCCCAGGGTACCGACGAGGAAGAGGCCGCCATCACCCTCGGCGCCTCGGGTCTCAAGACCTTCCTGCGCGTCACCCTGCCCAATGTGAAATGGGCACTGCTCTACGGCGCAATCCTGTGCAATGCGCGGGTGATGGGTGAATTCGGGGCCGTCTCGGTGGTCTCGGGCAATATCCGCGGCCAGACCAACACGCTGCCGCTCCAGGTTGAGCTGCTTTATAACGACTACAATGCCATCGGCGCCTTTGCGGCTGCCTCCACCCTCACCGTGCTCGCCCTGGTCACCATCCTGGCCAAGCTGATCGTCGAACGTCGGGCCGAAGGGGCCATTCGCCGCCGCGGCGGCGGTCATTGACAAGCGGCCACCAGCTCCATGAACCGTGCCGCCGGCGCCGTCATCGGCGCCGCGCGGTTGCGCACGATCTCGATCGATGACCGGTAGGCATAGCGTTCGGGCAGAATCGGCCGGATGCGCCCGGCATAGCCGGGCCGCCGGGTAAAGTGCGTCGGCAGGAAGGCCAGATAACGCCCTGACAGAACAAGGATCGCCAGGGCCTCGACGCTCTGTGCCTCGGCCGTGAACACGAAGCCGCGATGGGCGTCAGGGGTCTGCTCGGTCGAGACATAGCCGCGATGGGCATGTTCGGCGGCCCGAACCATATCGGGCGTCGGTTCCGCCACATCGAACAGCGGATGCCCCGCCCCGGCGCAAAGTTCCATCACCACCTCGCAGGCCGGGGCATAGGTGAACTGGGCAAGCCGGCGCGGGAAATAGCCGATCGCCAGATGCGCCGCACCGCCCAGCACCATTTCCTCCAGCCGTGCCGGTGAGGCCGTGTCGATGCTGACCCGCACACCCGGCGCGCCGTCCCTGAAGCGCGCGATCAGCGCGCTCAGGCTGAAACTCGGGTGGGTGATCAGGTTCTCCATCACCGCAAGGTTCAGCCTGCCGGTCATGCCTCCGCCCAGACCGCCAATCCGGGCCTGAAAATCCTCGATCTGGGCAAACAGCGCCTGCGCCGCCTCGTGCACCCGCCGGCCGTCCTCGGTGAGCGCGAAACCGCCGCGGCCCCGCCGGCACAACACAACCCCCAGCCGCTTCTCCAGCGTGCCGATCTGAATGCTGATCGTCGACGCGGCAACGTTGAGCGCGGCCTGAGCCGGCGCGAAGCCGCCCGCCTTCACCACCGCCAGGAAGACGCCCAGGAGCTTCAGATCCACCGTCGACAGGCTGGGCAGGGCCATGATCCGCTTCCTTTGATATTTATCGAAACGAGATTTATCACATCGATATTTATCGAAGCAAACCGGCCTTCTACGCTCGACATCAGAGGCATAAGACCAAGGGAGGCCGGACCTCAGATGACCGACACCATCACACCCGCATCCGCCGCCCCCGCCGGGGCACATACCGAAGGCTCGCGGCTCGACCCCGCTCTGGCCGAGGCGATCCTCGCCTCGGTGAAACAGGGCTTTGCAGAGCAGATCGCTTTCACCCAGGATCTGATCCGCCTGCCGTCACTGCGCGGCCGCGAGCACACCGCCCAGGACTTCATGGCGAAGACCCTCCGCGACCGCGGCTATGCCGTCGACCGCTGGGCGATCGATGTCGACGAGATCTGCCATCATCCGGGCTTCTCGCCGGTGAAGGTCGATTATCAGAACGCCCTCAACGTCGTCGGCACCCACCGGCCGCGCAACGAGACCGGCCGCTCGCTGATCCTGAACGGCCATATCGACGTCGTGCCCGAAGGGCCGCACGACATGTGGACCAACCCGCCCTACGAGCCGGTGATCGAGGGCGACTGGCTCTATGGCCGCGGATCGGGTGACATGAAGGCGGGCATCGCCGTCAATGTCTTCGCCATGGATGCCCTCCGGCGCCTCGGCTATCAGCCGGCCGCCACCGTCCATGTCCAGTCGGTGACGGAAGAGGAATGCACCGGCAATGGCGCCCTCGCCTGCCTGGTCCGCGGCTATCGCGCCGATGCCGCGATCATCCCCGAACCCGAAGACGAGATGCTGGTGCGGGCGAATGTCGGCGTGATCTGGTTCAAGGTCACCACGCGCGGCATCCCGGTCCATGTCCGCGAAGCAGGATCGGGCGCCAATGCGATCGAGGCCGCCTACCGGCTGATGCAGGCGCTGCGCCGGCTGGAGGCCGACTGGAACGCACGCAAGACCGCCCATCGCTATTTCGAAGAGCTGGATCACCCGATCAACCTCAATTTCGGCAAGATCGAAGGCGGCGACTGGGCATCCTCGGTGCCGGCCTGGTGCACCTTCGATTGCCGGGTCTCGATCTATCCCGGCGTGGATCCCCGCGATGCCGCCGCAGAAATCGAGGCCTGCCTGTCCGAAGCCGCCAAGGGCGACGCCTTCCTGGCCAACAACCCGCCCGAGATCGACTACAACGGCTTCTTCGCCGAAGGCTATGTTCTGGAAGAAGGCAGCGATGCCGAAAAGACCCTGGGGCGCGCCCATGCCCGCGCCTTCAGCCGTGGGCTGGAGAGCTTCGTGACGCCCAGCTATCTGGACGGCCGGGTTTTCGTGCTCTACGGCGACTGCCCCTGCCTCGTCTATGGCCCCATCACGGCGGGCGTCCATGGTTTCGACGAGCGGGTCTCCCTCGCCTCGATGGAGCGCGTCACCGGTGCCATCGCCCTCTTCATCGCCGAATGGTGCGGCCTCGAAAAAATTGATGCATAAGCATCGGAGCAACGTCATCTAATCTATACAATAGACCTGAACTCTTGCATGGCGGGGGTTCAGGTTTTTTCATTTTGTCGAACATCGATCGATTTTCTGGCGCACTTAAAAGAATTGATAAGGTTTTCGGGGCAGGATGATCCTCACTTAAGCCGGTCGAAGAAGGGAGTGTCCCCATGCCCCGTACCGTCATCCCTCCCCGTTCCCATCGCCGCGTGCCGGCCTCCACCGCCGCGCATAACCCTCTGCCGCTGATGATGAAGGCCGGTCTCGCCGCCGGCATCGCCTTCGCAGCACTCTGCCTTGCCCTGCCCGTGCGTGCCGAAGGGCCGCCGGCCGAACTGGAGGCAGGGCTTGCCAAGGTCGATGCCGGCCTGATGCACCAGCTCGTGACCGATCCCGGGATCATCGCCGCGATCCGGGCGCAGAACACGGCCAATGCCGGGCTGACCGAGGCCGATATCCTGGCGCAGGACAAGGCCTGGCGCGCAGAGGTCGGCACCGCCAGCACGCCCACCATCTCGGCCGTCGCGTCCAATCCGGCCTCGGCCATTCTGCACAAGGCCAAGGAAGGCTCTGAGGGGCTGATCACCGAGGCCTTCGTCATGGACAACCGGGGCCTGAATGTCGGTATGAGCGACACCACCTCGGACTATTGGCAGGGCGACGAGCCGAAATGGCAGGAGACCTTCCTCAAGGGGCCGGGCGCCCGCCATGTCTCTGACGTCGATTTCGACGACAGCAGTCAGACTTACATCATCCAGCTCAGCGAGCCGGTGATCGACCCCGACAGCGGCAAACCGATCGGGGCCCTCACCCTCGGCCTCGATGCCGAGGCGCTCGGCAATCTCTGACGGCCGACGCCCCTCCGAATCCCTGATCGTTCCAGCCCCTGTGCCTGCCGACGGCCGCGATCTCTCCCCGGATCGCGGCCGCCCGGATGCCCCTTGCCCAAATGCCCCTTGCCCAGACGCCCCTTGCCCAGGCGCCCCTCGCCCAGACGCCTTTTTGCCCAGACGGAGGCCCGAAACATGTCCCCAAAGCTCCGCCGCCGCCCGGTGAAACTGCATCTGCGCATCACGATCATGACCGTCATCATGGTCGGCATGGTTCTCACCGCCATCGGCCTTCGTGAAGCCTTCAGCCGGGCCGACGCGCTCTCCGATGCCTTCCGCCGATCCGACCGGACGCTCACCGACATGCTTGCGGGCCAGGTGTCGGGCGGCGTGCAATACGCCAAGGCGGCCGGCATCCAGGCGATCGTCGGCCCGCTGATGGAGCGCGACGGCAACCGCCTCGCCTCCTTCGCCGCCTTCTCGCTCGACGGCAGCCAGATCGTCGCCGTGGATGATCCGCGCCTGACGGCAGCCGATCTCGCCGCCCTTCACGGCCGCGCCGCCGCGGCCCTCGATCGGGGCGAAGCCTATGACGAAGAGACATCGGCAGCCACGCTGCTGGTGCGCCCGGTCTTCGCCGGCAAGGATCAGAAACTGGTCGGTGCCGTTGCGGCCGCATGGTCGCTGGCGGAGGTCGAGGCCGCAACCGCGACCGCCCTGCGGCAGAGCGCCCTTCTGACCGGAGTGGCCATGCTGGCGCTCATGATCGCCCTGATCCTGGGGCTGCGCACCCTGCTTGCCCGCCCGCTCGCCCGTGCGATCGGCGCGATGCGCGACCTGGCCGGCGGCCGCACCACGGTCGAGCTGGGCGGGCTCGACCGGCGCGATGAATTGGGCGAGATGGCGCGCGCGCTGCTGGTCTTCCGCGACGGCATGGCCGAAACCGAGCGACTGCGCGAGGTCAACGAGACCCAGCGCCTTCAGGCCGAGGCCGAGAAGGCCGCCGCAATGGACCGCCTGGCCGCCGATTTCGAGCGTTCGATCGGCGAAGTGGTCGCCGCCGTGCGGCAATCTTCGGAACAGATGCGCGACACCGCGCGCGCCATGAGTGCCGGTGTCGATCAGGCCCGCGAGACCAGTTCCGGCGTCGCCGGCTCGGCCGGCGAAACCGCCCGCAGCGTCCAGACCGTGGCGGGGTCGACCGAACAGCTGAGCGCCGCGATCAGCGACATCCTCCGCCAGGTGGCGGAAGGTTCCACCATCACCACCGAGGCGGTGGGTGAAGCCCGCCGCTCGAACCACACCGTGACCGGGCTGGTGGAGGCCGCCAACCAGATCGGCGAAGTCGTCCGCCTGATCAGCGACATCGCGGAACAGACCAATCTTCTCGCCCTCAACGCCACGATCGAGGCTGCCCGTGCCGGCGAGGCCGGAAAAGGCTTCGCGGTCGTGGCCTCCGAAGTGAAGAGCCTCGCCACCCAGACCAGCCGCGCCACCGCCGATATCGATGCGCGCATCGCCCAGATCCGCACGGTCGCAAGCGAAGCCGCCACCACGATCAGCACGGTCGGTGCGACCATCGACCGGATCAGCCAGGTGGTGGAGGGCATCTCGGGCGCGGTCGACCGCCAGCGCAGCGCCACCAGCGAGATCGCCGCCTCGATCGGCCAGGCGGCGGCCGGGGCGGACCGGGTCAGCACCGAGATCGGCCGTGTCTCGCGGACCGCCGAGGATACCGGCGTCATGGCGCGGCGGGTGCTCGACACCTCGACGGCGCTCGTCGAGGAAGGCCAGCAGTTGACCGCCCGCGTCGGCGCCTTCATCCGCCATATCCGCGAGGCCTGAGCCGCGGCCCTGATATGCCACATCCCGGCGCAGCCATGCCGTCAGCGCATGGCTGCCGCCATGGCTGCGGCGAATATACCGGGCCTCCTGACATGATTTGCCACGTGACGATCAGGCATCCGTGCACTATTTGTTCGTGTGCTGCCCTGCAGCGCGGGGCGCTGGAACGACATCCGGCCGGCGAGGCACATGGTGCGGGATCAGATGCGCGACACGACCAGACTGATCAGCGTCCGCGGGGCGCGGGAACATAATCTCAAGGACGTCGACGTCGATATTCCGCGCGACCGGCTGGTGGTGATCACCGGCCTCAGCGGCTCCGGCAAGTCGTCGCTGGCCTTCGACACCATCTATGCCGAAGGTCAGCGCCGCTATGTCGAAAGCCTGTCCGCCTATGCCCGTCAGTTCCTTGAGCTGATGCAGAAGCCGGACGTCGAGCGCATCGACGGTCTGTCACCCGCCATTTCGATCGAGCAGAAGACCACCTCGCGCAACCCGCGCTCGACGGTGGGCACGGTCACCGAGATCTACGACTATATGCGCCTGCTCTGGGCGCGGGTCGGCATCCCCTATTCTCCCGCCACCGGCCTGCCGATCGAGAGCCAGACGGTCAGCCAGATGGTCGACCGGATGATGGAGATGGGCGACGGCACCCGCCTGCTGCTGCTCGCCCCCGTGGTGCGCGGCCGCAAGGGCGAGTACCGCAAGGAACTGGCCGAGCTGATGAAGCGCGGCTTCACCCGGGTGAAGATCGACGGTGAGATCCACGAGATCGAAGACGCGCCCGCGCTCGACAAAAAGCGCAAGCACGACATCGAGGTGGTGGTCGACCGCATCGTCATCCGCGAGGGGCTGGGCAACCGGCTGGCCGACAGCGTCGAGACCGCGCTCGACCTCGCCGACGGCATCATGATCGCCGAGAATGCCGACACCGGCGATCGCACGACCTTCTCGGCTCGCTTCGCCTGCCCGGTTTCCGGCTTCACCATTGACGAGATCGAACCCCGGCTGTTCAGCTTCAACAACCCCTATGGTGCCTGCCCGGATTGCGACGGGCTGGGGGTGAAAAGCCATTTCGATCCCGAACTGGTGGTGCCGGACCCGTCGCTGGGCCTGCGAGACGGCGCAATCGCGCCCTGGGCCAAGTCGACCACCCAGTTCTACAACCAGACGCTCGCCGGCATCGCCGCGCATTACAAGGTGACGCTGACCCAGTCCTGGGAGAAACTGCCCGACCGGGTCCGCCAGGCGATTCTGTTCGGCAGCGGCGAAGAGGCCATCAAGATCCGCTATGAAGACGGTGCGCGCAACTACACCGTCGACCGGCCGTTCGAAGGCGTGATCCCCAATCTGGAGCGGCGCTGGCGCGAGACCGACAGTGCCTTCATCCGCGAAGAGCTGTCACGCTTCCAGGGCAACCGCCCCTGCGAAACCTGCGGCGGCCAGCGCCTGAAGGATACGGCGCTCGCGGTCAAGATCGACATGAAGAACATCGCCGAAGTCTCCGCCCTGTCGATCGGCGAGGCACGATCCTGGTTCGGCGCCCTCGACGGCCGCCTGGATGCCAAGCGCCAGGAAATCGCCCAGCGGATCCTGAAGGAGATCAACGAGCGGCTGCGCTTCCTCACCGAAGTGGGGCTGGACTATCTCACCCTCGCCCGCGGCTCCGGCTCGCTGTCGGGTGGTGAAAGCCAGCGCATCCGCCTGGCCTCGCAGATCGGCTCGCGCCTGACCGGCGTGCTCTACGTGCTCGACGAACCCTCGATCGGCCTGCATCAGCGCGATAACGACCGACTGCTGGCGGCGCTGAAGGATCTCCGCGATCTGGGCAATTCGGTGCTGGTGGTGGAGCATGACGAGGATGCGATCCGCGCCGCCGACCATGTCATCGACATGGGCCCCGGCGCGGGCGAGCATGGCGGCAAGGTGGTGGCGGAAGGCACCCCGGCCGAGATCATGGCCAATCCGGCGTCGCTCACCGGCCGCTATCTCACCGGTTCCAGGCTGATCCCGGTACCGGAGGAGCGGCGCAAGGGCACGGGCGAGAGCATCACCCTGGTCGGCGCCCGTTCCAACAACCTCCACGACGTCACCGCAAGCTTCCCCCTCGGCACCTTCACCTGCGTCACCGGCGTCTCGGGCGGCGGCAAGTCGACGCTGGTGATCGAAACGCTCTACCAGGCCATCGCCCGCCGGCTGAACGGCGCCCGCACCCATCCGGGCCAGCACGACCGCATCGACGGGCTGGAGCATATCGACAAGATCATCAACATCGACCAGTCGCCGATCGGCCGCACCCCCCGGTCGAACCCGGCGACCTATGTCGGCCTGTTCACCCAGATCCGCGACTGGTTCGCCGGCCTGCCCGAGGCGAAGGCGCGCGGATACAAGCCGGGCCGCTTCTCGTTCAACGTCAAGGGCGGGCGCTGCGAGGCCTGCCAGGGCGATGGCGTGATCCGGATCGAGATGCACTTCCTGCCCGACGTCTATGTCCAGTGCGACGCCTGCAAGGGCAAGCGCTACAACCGCGAGACGCTCGAGGTTCAGTTCAAGGGCAAGTCGATCGCCGACGTGCTCGACATGACCGTCGACGAAGGGCTGGACTTCTTCCAGGCCATGCCGTCGATCCGCGAGAAGCTTCGCACCATCGCCGAGGTCGGGCTCGGCTATATCCGCCTCGGCCAATCCGCCACCACGCTGTCGGGGGGTGAGGCCCAACGTGTGAAGCTCGCCAAAGAGCTGTCGCGGCGGGCGACCGGACGGACACTCTATATCCTGGACGAGCCGACCACAGGTCTGCACTTCGACGACGTCCGCAAACTGCTCGAAGTCCTCCATACCCTGGTCGACCAGGGCAATACCGTGGTGGTCATCGAGCACAATCTGGATGTCATCAAGACCGCGGACTGGCTGATCGATATGGGCCCCGAGGGCGGGTCCGGCGGGGGGCGCATCGTGGCAGAGGGCACGCCCGAGGATGTGATCCACAATCCCGCCAGCCATACCGGACACTATCTGGGCCGGCATCTCGCCATGGAAGACGCAAAACGCGGCGGCGACCAGATCATTTCAGCTGAATGAAGGATAGATGCCGGATCAATTAAATCGACCTTCACCATAAATTTCATCGGATTTGCGAGATTCTCCCCGATTTTGCGCCTGCCATCTGCTCCGGATGTGCGCAAATGGACCGATTCCGCAAAAAATGTTGACTGTGGAACGCGGGTGACTTGCCGTCACCGGCATCCTGTCATAGCGTGGGCACAGGACGGAACGCGCCGCGGTCAGAACTGCGCGTCCGGCCTGTAGCAGAATGTGTTGATCGGGACAGACCGGGGGGTTTGCCACATGCTCGGAGCATCGGCGGCGAAGAACGATTCATTCGCGCAACATGCGGGCACCACACGCCACGGAGACTCCGTCCATACATTGCCCGCCATACTCGCCGCCAGTGATCCCCGCGCCCCGGGCCTTGCCGGGCTTGCACCCGATGCCGCCGCCCAGGGCATCGCCCGTATCGGTCGCCGTCTGCTCACCGATGCGGCCCGTCCTGCGAACGGGGGCGACGCCGCCCACCCGGCCCAGGCACCGGCCCCCGCCGATATGGCGATGATTGCCGACACCATCGCCGATCTGATCTCGCGCGGTGCCCAGCGTCGGGAGCTGACCCAGCCGATGATCGCCCCGGCCGAGGCGCGGCGCCGCGCCGGTCTGGTGACCGCCCTTCTGGTGGGCGGCGCGCTGTTCGCCCTCACCGGGCGCGACGGCGTCACCTCCGATGCCGCCCGCCCCGATGACGTGGCGGTGATCGTGGCGGCCCTTGGCCTTGCCGGCTTTCATGCCGCCAGCGCACCCGCCGCTCTCGAATCCGCCAGCCGCGCACCGCGCCGGGTCTGACCGCAGGCCCGCAAGCTGCGGCTCCCGCTTGAGGGTCGGGCCCGACTGTAATATGTCCTGGGGCGACGGCTCGTCTCCGCCGTCGGCCACAGGAAAGGTTGGTGCCCGTGAAGACCTCTGCCCCGGTTCACATCGCTCCCGTCCATGTCGTGGGCGGCGGTCTTGCCGGTTCCGAGGCCGCCTGGCAGCTGCTGCAGTCAGGCGTGCCGGTGATCCTGCACGAGATGCGCCCGGTCAGAAAGACCGAGGCCCACGCGACCGACGGTCTGGCGGAACTGGTCTGTTCGAACTCTTTCCGGTCCGACGACGCCACCTCGAATGCGGTAGGCGTGCTGCATGCCGAAATGCGACGGGCCGACAGCGTGATCATGGCGGCGGCCGATGCCCATCAGGTGCCGGCGGGCGGCGCGCTGGCCGTCGACCGCCACGGCTTTTCGGCCGCGGTTGAAGAACGGCTGCGCGCCCATCCGCTGCTGGAGATCCGTCGGGAAGAGGTCACCGGCCTGCCGCCGGCGGATTGGGGGCGGACGATCGTCGCCACCGGCCCGCTGACATCCCCCGCCCTTGCCGAGGCGGTGCGGGCGGCGACGGGCGAAGACAGCCTCGCCTTCTTCGACGCCATTGCGCCGATCGTCCATCGCGACAGCATCGATTTCGACATCGCCTGGATGCAGTCGCGCTACGACAAGCCGGGACCGGGTGGCACCGGTGCCGATTACGTCAACTGCCCGCTCGACCGCGAGACCTATGAAGCCTTCATTGCCGCGATCATTGGTGGCGAGAAGACCGACTTCAAGGAGTGGGAGAAGTCGACGCCCTATTTCGAAGGCTGCCTGCCGATCGAAGTGATGGCGGAACGTGGCCCCGAGACGCTGCGCTTCGGCCCGATGAAGCCGGTCGGCCTCACCGACCCGCGCACCGGCCGCTCGCCCCATGCCGTGGTCCAGCTGCGCCAGGACAATGCCTCGGGCACGCTCTGGAACATGGTCGGCTTCCAGACCAAGCTGAAATACGGCGAACAGGGCCGGATCTTCCGGATGATCCCGGGCCTGCAGAACGCCGAATTCGCCCGGCTGGGCGGCATCCACCGCAACACTTTCATCAACAGCCCGCGGGTGCTGGACGGGGTGATGCGGCTGAAGGCGGCCCCGCATCTGCGGTTTGCAGGCCAGGTGACCGGCGTCGAAGGCTATGTCGAAAGCGCGGCCATGGGTCTGCTTGCCGGCCGCTTCGCCGCGGCCGAAGCGCTGGGCCGGGAGATCGTGCCGCCGCCCGCCACCACTGCCATGGGTGCCTTGCTCGCCCATATCACCGGCGCCGCGAACCCCGACACCTTCCAGCCGATGAACGTGAATTTCGGCCTGTTTGCGCCGCTCGAAGGCAAGATCCGCAAGAATGAGCGCAAGCAGGTGATGGCCCGCCGGGCGCTCGAAGACATCGCAGCCTGGGCCGATGCCCGGCCCGCGGCCGCCTGAGGACCGATCCGCCGGTCTCAGCCCCGGGCAAGCAGCAGTGTGAAAGCCCGGCGTGCCGGGCTGAGCACGGCCGGGGCCGTGAACGGATCATGACCCGCCCGTGCCAGCCGTGCCAGATGCACCCGGGCGAGCGCCGCCTGCCCCGCCACAGGCCGTGGCAGGCGGCCGGCCTTGCGGGCATCGGCGATCAGCCCCCCGGCACGCCCGGCGAGATCTGCGACCATGGTCGTAATCGCTGCCGTCACCGCCTGGTCGCGCAGATGCGGCTCGATCACCTGGCCGGTCCCCAGCCCGGCCGCCGCCATCCGGTCCCGGGGCAACAGCACCCGGCGGCGGCGCGCCTGGTGCGGCAGGGCCCTGAGCACACCCGCCAGGCCAAAGCCAGTGCCGACCGCCTCGGCCGCATCCAGCCGCACGCCATCGGTTACCCCCAGCACCCTCGCCTGCAACCGCGCCAGCTGTCCCGCCGTGTCGCGGGCATAGGCTTCAACCGCAGCGGCATCGGCAAAGGGGGTCGGTTCGAAATCCGCCTCGCGGGCATCGATCATCCGCTCCAGCCGGTCCCGCGGCAGATCATGGGCCGCGATCGCCGGGGCCAGAAGATCGATCACCTGATGGCGCCGCGGCGTGCCGGCCTCGATTCCGTCCAGGGCCTCGCGCCACCATTGCAGGCGGATGGCGCCGATCATGGTTTCGCTCACCACCTCGGCGGTCTTCGCGGTCTCGAAAGCAAAGCCGAGCAGGGCGACCAGATCGGCACGCCGCTCCGGATCGGCCAGCATCAGGCAGGCGAAACGATCCGGATCCAGCCGGGTCAGCTCTTCCGCACTCGCCGTCAATGCCGCTGCGCGTTCGGTATCGGAAACCGTGGTCATCCGTCTCTCCGGGCCGGGCGTGGGAGCCGAAGCATGCTCCGGCGGGTTTTGGCCGACCATATAGGCTTCGGGGGCTCCACCGCAAACCGCGTGATGCTATTCTGAAGACGCGCAACCTTCCTCATCCCGGATCCCTTCCCTGCCGGAGACCCGCCGCCGATGACGGCTGATGCCGATCCACGCCCATCCGCCGTCGCTACCCGTCTGACCGTGGCGTCCGCCGCCCCTGACCGGGTAACCCTGCCGGTGCGCGCGCTGGCCGCGGGGCGCGAGGATTTTCCCGTGCTGGGGATGGCCGCCCCTCCCGGGCCGGGCCGGGCGGCGGTTCAGGCCTTCTACCGGGCAGCACGGCGGCTCGACGACATCGCCGACGACCGCAACCTGCCGAAGGCCGACCGCCACGCCGCCATTACCGCCTTCATGGATGGTCTGGAAGGGGACGGGCAGCCGCAGCTGACGGCGACGCCGGCCGCCGACGAACTGCGCCGGCTTGCGGCCGGGGCGGCCGCCGCCTTCGCACAGGCTGGCATCGACATCACCCCGCTGCGCGATCTGGCCGAAGCCTCGCGCCGCGATGTCGACGGGTTCGTTCCGGCAGACTGGGCGGCACTCGACGACCATTGCCGGCTGTCGGCCGCGCCGGTCGCCCGCGTGTTGATGGCGGTGTCCGGCGACCAGGATCCCGCCCGTCGCCGGGCCGGCGACGATCTGGCCGTCGCCCTTCAATTGCTGAACCACATTCGCGATCTGGGGGCAGATTATCGCACCGCCGGCCGGGTCTGGCTGCCGGGCAGCTGGCTGGCCGATGCAGGGCTCGGCGCCGCGGCGCTGGGTGCGCCCGCGGCACCGCCGCGCCTGCTCGCCGCGATCGGGCGGTTGCTGGAAGCGGTGGACGAGCTGCTCGACCGGGCGCGGCCGCTGCTCGCCACACCGGTGCGCCGACTGCGCATTCAGGCTGCCCTCACGCTCGGCATAGCGCGCCGCCATCGGCGCCGCTTCACCGGTGCCGACCCCCTGGCCCGGCGCATCCGACCGCGCCGCCGCGATTGGGCAGGTGCCCTTGCCGATGCCGGCCTCGCGGCCCTGCGGGTGCCGGGGCCCGAGAGCCAGACCGCCGGCAGCAGCTTCGGCATGGCCATCCGCCTGATGCCGTCGGATGGCCGACCGGCCATGCAGGCCCTCTATGCCGTCAGCCGGCTGGTCGACGACATTGCCGACGGCCATGCACCCGCTGGCCGGCGGCGGCAGCTTCTGGACGCGATCGATGCGGATCTGCTGGCCCTTGGTGCCGACCATGCACCGACCGGGCCCGATGCGGCGCTGCTCAACGATGCTGTCCGCCGCCATCATCTGCCGGTCGACGCCCTTCGACAGATCGTCGCCGGCTGCCTGAGCGATTGCAGCGATCATCCCGGTGGTGCCCCTGCCTGGGCGGATCTGTTGCGCTACGCCGATCGCGTGGCCGGTGCCGTCGGCGAGGCCGCCCTGGTGGCCTTCGGTGTCCCCCAGTCTGCAGGCCGGGCCTATGCCCGTCATCTGGGCCGGGCGCTCCAGCTGACCAATATTCTGCGCGACATCGACGAGGATGCGATCCACGGGCGGATCTACCTGCCGGCAGAGGCCCTGATGGCCGCCGGTGCCGATCCACGCGCGGCCCCCGTGGTCATCGCCGAAGGGCCAGCACGCCTGCCCGCCGCACGCGCCCTTGGCCGTGCTGCCCGCGACGCCTTTGCTGCCGCAGATGCCGCCCTGCCCGATGATCCGCATCTGCGCCGCCGTCTGCGCCCGGCCATGGCCATGGCCGATGCCTATCGCGGCCTGTTGGCGGTGCTGGAGGCGCGGCGCTTCGCCGCCCTGCCCCCGGATCTGCGCCGGCAGTTGAAACGGCGGGCAGTCCGCGCGGCCCTGCGCCACGCCGTGCTTGCCCGGATCGGCGGCTGACCGCCTTGCCCGCTCGTCCCCCGCGCCCGACCCGCGTCCTCGTTGCCGGCGCCGGCATTGCCGGCCTCGCCGCGGCACTCGATCTGGCCGAAGCCGGGCTGACGGTCGATCTGCTGGAGACGGCGCCCCAGGCCGGCGGCCGTTGCCGGTCTTTCGACGACCCGGTCACCGGCCATCGGCTGGACAACGGCACCCATGTGCTGCTCGGCGCCAATCCGGCCGCGCTCGATTTCGTGCGCAAGGTCGGCGGGCGGTTTCGCGAGTTGCCGGCCATCTATCCCGCGGTCGCCCTTGATGGCCCCGGCGGCGAGGTCACCGGCCGACACGAAATCCGGCTCGGCAGCCCGATGCAGTTGATGCGCAGCCTGGGGCTCGGTGCGGGCGATCTGCTGGCCCTTGCCGGCCTTCTGCTCGACGGCCGCGTGAACGGCCCGCTCGGGACAGCCCGCCCCGGCCTGCTCTCGCGCAAGCTCGGTCAGGCGGTGCTGGCTCCGCTGGTCCGCGCCGCGCTCAACATCGATCCCGCGGCGGCCGATGCCCGGCTGGTCGCCCGCATGCTTCGCCGGCTTGCGCTCGCCGGCCCCCGCGGCTTCCGGCTGCACCTGGCCGAAGGCGGGCTGGACACCGCCTTGATCGCCCCGTCCGTCGCGCATTTGCGGGCACTGGGCGTCCGCCTGCATCCGACCACGCCGCTCGACCGGCTGCCGCCGCCCGATCCCGACCGGATGATCGTGCTGGCCCTGCCGCCGGCGGCCGCCCGCCGCCTGCTGCCCAACATCACGGTACCCCGCACCAGCTCCGCCATCCTGAACATCCACTACGCCCCGGATCAGCTGCCCCCCGGCATGCCAGAGGCGCTGATGGTGACAGGCGGGATGGCCGACTGGATCTTTCATCGGGACGGCATCCTGTCCATCACCACCAGCGCCGCAGATGCGCTGATGGACCGGCCGGCAGAGGTGCTGGCGGCAACCGGCTGGGCGGAAATCCGGGCCTGCCTCGCCATGGCCGGGCTCCCGGCCGCGATGCCGCCGGTCCGGGTTGTGAAAGAGAAGCGGGCGACCATGCGCCACAATCCGGGCGGCGAGGCGCTGCGCCCGGGCCCTGTCGATCGCACCCGCCCCCGGCCGGATGTCGTGCTTGCCGGCGACTGGACCGCCACCGGCCTGCCGGCCACGATCGAAGGCGCGGTGGTCTCGGGGCAGCGGGCGGCAGCGGCCGTGCTTCGCCGTCGCTGATCCGGCGCACCATCGGTACATAACAACCCGTGACATGTCGAAGGCAGCCCTTGGCCCGGGCCGCGACTCGCCCCATATTCGGGCGGAACGGTGATCCGGGCGCCGCCTGCAGGCGGAACCGGGTGGCTGTTGAAGGGGTTTCGCCGGAAAGGCCCTGCCTCGTCCCATTCCGGTCCGGTGGTGAGCTGCCGGCGGTTGGCCCACCGAAGGTTGGCCCAGCGACAGTTGGCACGGGGCGGCATTTCGCGGTATCACCCCATCGGGCTCCTCCCGACGGCATGCCGGCCTGCGGCATGTGGCCGGCGGGAGCCTGTCATCCGGCGGCAGCCCACGACAAGAGGGGTCCGCCGCCTGGGCATAATGACAATTGAGGACGAGGATCGTCATGGCGTTCGAACTTCCCGCCCTGCCCTACGACAAGACCGCTCTGGAGCCGCATATCTCGGCCCAGACCTTCGAGTTCCATCACGGCAAGCACCACAACACCTATGTCGTGAACCTCAACAAGCTGGTCGAGGGCACCGATCTCGCCGACGCCAGCCTCGAGGACATCATCGTCAAGAGCCGCAGCGATGCGGCGAAGGCCGGCGTGTTCAACAACGCCGCGCAGGTGTGGAACCACACCTTCTTCTGGAATTCGATGAAGCCGAATGGCGGCGGCGCCCCCTCGGGCGATCTTGCCAAGCGCATCGATGCCGATTTCGGCGGCCTCGACAAGTTCAAGGAGGCGTTCAAGAACGCCGCCACCACCCAGTTCGGCTCGGGCTGGGCCTGGCTGGTGGTGAAGGACGGCAAGCTCGAGGTCGTGAAGACCGGCAATGCCGAGACCCCGGTCGGCACCGGCGCCACGCCGCTGCTCACCATCGACGTCTGGGAGCATGCCTACTACCTCGACTATCAGAACCGTCGCCCGGATTTCGTCCAGTCCTTCCTGGACAATCTGGTGAACTGGGACTTCGCAGCCGAGAACCTCGCCAAGGCCTGATCCGGCCGGCGCAGGTTGTCCTGCATATGAAAACCCCCGCCCGGCAGCTCCGGGCGGGGGTTTTCGTTTGGCGCCGTTCTGTGGTCAGAGAACGATCAGGGCGGCCGCCGCCTTGCGGTCTTCCATGGTCATGACGTTGTAGGTGCGGGCGGCGGCGCCGGTGTCCATGCCTTCGACACCGATGCCGGCGGCCTTCAGCGCCTCGCGCAGCGGCCGCGGCACCAGCTGGGTGCGCGGGCCACAGCCGATGATCAGCACTTCGACCGCCCCGGCACGGCCGGCGGCCAGCACCGGCTCCAGGCTGTCGACCGAGGCGGTGGCGAGATCCGCCACCTGCCAGGCCTCGACCACACCCGGCATCACCAGCACCGAGTGCGGAAAAATCTCGCCGCCGATACGGAAACGGCCTTCCGCATAGCCCTGCACCACCTTGGCGCCGTCGGCGAGCTTGGGGGTCAGGTCCATCATCGGTGGAATACTCCGGTCTGAGGGGAAATGGGCTGGACGGTGGCGGCGTCAGGCCTTCACCTCGGCCTCCGCCTCCCCGTCACCGCTGCCATCGGTGCCCACACGGCCCCGCTGGCGCTTCTGCAGGTTCAGATAGACCAGGATCGGCACCGCGATGAAGATCGTGGAATAGGTGCCGATGAACACGCCCGCGATCATCGCGAAGGTGAAGCCCGCAAGCGCGGAGCCGGCCACGAAGTAGAGCGCGAACAGCGCGATCAGCGTGGTGAACCCGGTCATGATCGTCCGCGACAACGTATCGTTGAGCGCCCGGTTCAGCAGCTCCAGGATCGTCATGTCGCGGTACTTGCGCAGATTTTCGCGCACCCGGTCGAAGATGACCACCGTGTCGTTCAGCGAATAGCCGATGATCGTCAGCACCGCCGCGACACTGGTGAGATTGAACTCATAGCCGGTCACCGCATACATGCCGATGGTCATGATCACGTCGTGGAACAGGGCCGCGACGGCGCCCACGCCGAACTGCCATTCGAAGCGGAACCAGACATAAATCATCATCGCCGCAATCGCGACCACGAAGGCGATCACCGCCCCTTCGATCAGTTCCTGACCCACTTTCGGGCCGACGAATTCGGCACGCTGGATCTGGATATTCGGGTCGACTTTCTCGGACAGGGTCTGGCGCAGCGCCTCGACCATCCGCCCCTGGGCGTCGCCTTCGCCGGCATCCTGGCCAAGGCGGATCAGCACGGCGTTGTCGGCCCCGAAATTCTGCAGCGACACATCGCCGAAGCTGCCGTCGCCCAGCGCTTCGCGCATCGCCCCCAGATCGGCGGGGCCGGAGGTCTCGACCTCGACCAGCACACCGCCGGTGAAGTCGATGCCGAAATTCAGCCCCTTGCCGACCACCAGACCGATGGTGGCGATCGTCAGAAGGGCGGTGAAGACCAGGGCCGCGATCCGGTAGCGCAGGAAGTCGATATTGGTCTTGCCGGGGTGGAGCGAGAACTTGAACATGTGATCGATCCCGGCGCGGTCAGAGGGCAAGGGTCTTCGGACGCGCCCGATGCAGCCAGCTGGCCACAAGCAGACGGGTCACGAACACGGCGCTGAACAACGTGGTCAGAATGCCGATCGACAGCGTGACCGCGAAACCCTTGACGGGTCCCGAGCCGAACTGGAACAGCAGTGCCGCGGCAATCAGCGTGGTGAGGTTGCTGTCGATGATGGTGGTCATCGCACCCTTGAAGCCCGCCTCCACCGCGGCGATCACCGATCGTCCGGCAGCGCGTTCCTCGCGGATCCGCTCATAAATCAGCACATTGGCGTCGACCGCCATGCCCATCGTCAGCACGATGCCGGCAATGCCCGGCAGGGTCAGCGTCGCCTGCAGGGCCGACAGGGCGCCCAGCAGCAGCACCAGATTGGCGAGCAGTGCCACATCGGCGTAAAGGCCGAGACGACGGTAGTAGAGCGCCATGAAGGCGATGACCAGAACGAAGGCCAGCACGCTCGCGAATTCGCCGCGGGCAATGGCGTCGGCACCCAGATCGGGCCCGACCGTGCGCTCTTCGATCACGGTCAGCGGTGCGGGCAGCGCACCGGCACGCAGCAGAACGGCCAGATTGTTGGCTTCCTGAACCGTGAAGGTGCCGGAGATGACGCCCGAACCGCCCAGAATGGGCTCGCGGATCACCGGCGCGCTGATCACCTTGTCGTCGAGGACGATGGCGAGGTTGCGGCCGACATTCTGCTGGGTGGCCTCGCCGAAGCGGCGGGCACCGACGCTGTCGAAGCGGAAGCTCACCACCGGCTCGTTGTTCTGGAAGCTGGGCTGGCTGTCGGTCAGGCGTTCGCCCGACACCAGAACCCGGCGCTGGACCACATATTTGGTCGGCTGGCCACCCGGGCCGGTGCCGTCCAGCAGTTCCGAACCCGGCGGCAGCCGCCCGCCCGAGAGCACCTCGGCCGCGCTGACCGTGGGGTCGAGCAGGCGGAAGCTCATCTTGGCGGTGGTGCCGAGCAGGGCCTTGATTTCGCCCGGATTCTCGACGCCCGGCAGCTGAACGATGATCCGGTCGTCGCCCTGGCGCTGAATCGAGCTTTCGCGGGTGCCGAGTTCATCGACGCGCCGGCGCACGACCTCGATCGACTGGGCGAGCGTCTGGTCGCGGCGATGGGCGATCTCGGCCTCGGTGAAGGTGGCGCGGATCACCCCGCCATCGGTCGACACGTCGAGGCCGGCATTCAGGCCGCGCATCGCATCCGCGATCTTGCCGGCATCGGCGGCATCGCGTGCCCGGACCACGATGGCGTCGCCGTCGACGCCGATCGCGGCATAACCGGTTCCGTCCTCGCGCAGCTTCGAGCGCACATCATCGGCAACCGAGGCCAGGCGCTCGCGCAGCACCGCCCCCATCTCGACTTCGAGCAGCAGGTGCGAGCCGCCACGCAGATCCAGCCCCAGGCTGAGGCGCTGTTTGGGCAACCAGTCGGGCAGCGCGTCGAGCGTCTGCCGGCCGATCAGGTTCGGAGCGGTGAAGAGAACGCCGATCAGGCAGATGCCGATGATCAGCGCCGTCTTCCACTTGGCGAATTGCAGCATGGATACCGTCGTCTGGGCGGAAGGCAGTGAGGCGGCCGGGAAGCGGACCTCGGGGAGACGTCTTATCGGGAAGGCCGCCGCCGGATACCTCCGGCGGCGGCCTGGTCGTCACTTCCCGCTCTTCTCGGTGTCGGCGTCGGCGTCGTCGGCCTCGTCGGCCTCCTTGCCCTTACGGCCCGAGCGGGCCGGCTCGGTCGCCGCGATCTTGTCGGTGATGGTGTGGCGCATCACCTTCACGCGCACGTCGGGCGCGATCTCGAGCGTGGCATAGGTGTCGTCATCGACCTTGGCGATCGTGCCGACGATGCCGCCCGCGGTCACCACACGGTCGCCGCGACGCAGCGCCGAGATCATCTCGCGGTGCTGCTTGGCCTTCTTCTGCTGCGGCCGGATCAGCAGGAAATAGAAGACGACGAAGATCAGGAGCAGCGGCAGCAGCTGCATGAGCATGCCGGCACCGCCGTCGGCACCGGCGGCCTGCGCATAGGCCGGAGAGATGAGCATCGATACGTCCCCGTGGGTATATATTGCGTTGGCAAGAGGAGGCCGCAGCCGCAAACCGGCTCCGGCGCAGTCGTGAGCGGACTATAGCGGTGCCCCGCAGCTTTGCAAAGCGAACCCGGCGGTCAGGGGACCGGGCCGGTACCGCGGTGTGGGGGTCCCCATCGTGGCCCGCCGCTTGGGCCTGCATCATCGACGCGATATAACACCGCCTCACTGCCCCCTGTCCGACATCCGCCTGCAGGATCCTGCCCCGATGACCGATACCGCCTCTGCTTCCCCCGACCTTCTGTCGGTGCTCGACCGCATCGCCTCGGCACTGGAGCGCATGGCCCCGCCGCCGGCCGCCGCGATCGATCTGGATGCCGCCGACGCCTTCGTCTGGGTCTCGACCAATCGCAGCCTGCAGCCGGTCCCCCGGGTCTCGCGGGTCGATATCGGCCTGCTTGAAGGCGTGAACCTCGCCCGCGATCAGCTGCTCGAGAACACCCGGCGTTTCGCCGCCGGCCTGCCGGCCAACAATGCCCTGCTCTGGGGTGCGCGCGGCATGGGCAAAAGCTCGCTGGTCAAGGCGGTGCACGCTAAGATCGTGGCCGAGACGCCGGCCGACCACCGGCCGATCAAGCTGATCGAAATCCACCGCGAAGACATTTCGCAGCTGCCCGACCTGCTGGCGGTTCTGCGCGGGGGCGATACCCGCGCGCTGCTGTTCTGCGACGATCTGTCTTTCGATCACGACGATACCGACTACAAGTCGCTGAAGGCCGTGCTCGACGGCGGCATCGAAGGCCGGCCCGACGAGGTGCTGTTCTACGCCACCTCCAACCGCCGCCATCTGATGCCGCGCGACATGATCGACAACGAGCGCTCGACGGCGATCAACCCGTCGGAAGCGATCGAAGAAAAGGTCTCGCTCTCCGACCGTTTCGGCCTCTGGCTCGGCTTCCATGCCTGCGATCAGAAGACCTATCTGGCGATGGTGCACGGCTATGTCGCCGCCTATGGCCTGGGCGCCGGGGATGTCGATGTGGAGCGGGAGGCCGTCGCCTGGGCCCAGACGCGCGGCGGCCGGTCGGGCCGTGTGGCCTGGCAGTATATCCAGGATCTGGCCGGCCGGCTGGGCCGTCAGCTGGAAACCCGCAAGGGCTGAACCACCCGAAGGGCCGCGCTTGACGCGGCCCGCTTTTGATGGTCCTGTTAAGTCAGTTGACTAACTAAAACTGGACGAACCACCGGCATGCGCCTCCCTGCCCGAGACCGCCGTGAGCGTCTGGCGCGAGCGGCGGCTGATCTCTTCCATGAACGGGGATATGATGCCGTCAGCCTGCGGGACATCGCCGCCCGGGCCGGCGTGCCGGCCGGTGCCGTGTTCTATCATTTCCCGACCAAGGCAGCCCTTGCGACGGTGGCGGCCGATGCGCAACTAAACCGGGCGGAGGAGATTCTGGCCCGGGCGGCCGAGGGCCGGTCTCCGGAAGAGCGGCTGACGATCATCGCAACCGGGCTGGCCGCCGGTGCACCCCTCGCCGCACGCCATGGCTGCCCGATCCAGCGGCTGGCCCGCGACCTGGCCAATGGCGGCGAGGCGGAGCGCGCCGCCCGCGAGACATGCATCCGGGCAGCAACCCTGTTGCGCACCAGCGTGGCCGCCGAACTGACGGCGGGCGGTATCGACGCAGACAGGGCGGACATCGCTGCCCGCGATTTCACCGCACGCTGGGCCGGCAGCGCCGTTCTCGCCTTTCTCGCCGGCGATCCCGCGCCGATGACCGATGGGATCGCCGCAGCCCTCAACGACCTCAGGACGCTGCTGTCCTCAGGGTCAAGATGAAGGACACCCCCATGAGACGCATCGTCGTCACCGGTATCGGCGTGGTCTCGCCGCTCGGTCAGGGCGCGCCCACGGTCTGGCGGCGCCTGATCGAGGGGCGCTCGGGCATTCGCGCCCTGCCCGAGACCATGGTCCAGGATCTGCCGGCGAAGATCGCCGGCGTGGTGCCGGATGCAGCCGAGGATGCCGAGGGCGGTTTCGATCCCGCCCGCACGGTGCCGCCCAAAGACCACAAGAAGATGGACCGCTTCATCCTGCTCGCCCTGGCCGCCGCCGAAGAGGCACTGGGCCAGGCCGGCTGGCTGGAGGCGTCACAGGCGGAACGCGATCGCACCGCCACCATCATCGGCACCGGCGTCGGCGGCCTGCCCGCCATGGCAGAGGCCGTGCGCACCACCGACGGCAAGGGTCCGCGGCGGCTTTCTCCCTTCACCGTTCCGTCCTTCCTGCCCAACATGGCGGCCGGTCAGGTTTCGATCCGCTTCGGGCTGCGTGGCCCGCTCGGCGCGCCGGTGACCGCCTGCGCCGCCAGTGTCCAGGCGATCGGCGATGCCGCCCGACTGATCCAGTCCGGCGAGGCGGATATTGCCCTGGCCGGCGGCGCCGAAGGCAGCATCGACCGGGTCAGCCTTGGTGGCTTTGCAGCTGCCCGCGCCCTCTCGACCGGCTTCAACGATCGCCCGGCCGAAGCCTCCCGGCCCTTCGATGCGGCGCGCGACGGTTTCGTGATGGGTGAAGGTGCTGCCATGCTGGTCATCGAGGCACTGGATCATGCCCTGGCTCGCGGCGCGGTTCCGATCGCCGAACTTACCGGCTATGGCACCAGCGCCGATGCTCATCACATGACCGCGGCCCCGGAAGACGGTGAAGGCGCCCAGCGGGCGATGCGGGCCGCACTCGCCTCTGCCCGTCTCGATCCGAAAGAGATCGGCTATCTGAACGCACACGCGACCTCGACACCGGTCGGCGACGCCGGCGAACTGGCGGCAATCCGGGCGGTGTTCGGCGAGGGCGCCGGCGTGTCGATCTCGTCAACCAAATCGGCCACCGGCCATCTGCTCGGTGCCGCCGGTGCGATCGAGGCGATGTTCTCGGTGCTGGCGCTGCGCGACGGCATTCTGCCGCCGACGCTGAACCTCACCGATCCCGACCCTGCGGCGGCAAGGCTGGACCTGATCGGGCCCGAGGCCCGGCACCGCTCCGTCGATCATGTGCTGTCAAACGGCTTCGGCTTCGGTGGCGTCAACGCCTCGGTGATCTTCAGCCGCTATCGCTGACAGCCGGCCCCATCATCGACACCCCAGCCTGCCCCGGCTCATCGCCGGGGCAGATAACGTTCGGGATCAACGGCTTCGCGGCCCCGGCGCAGCTCGAAATGCAGCTGCGGCTGATCGACATTGCCGCTGGAGCCGACCCGGGCGATCACCTCGCCCTGCTTCACCCGCTGGCCGCGATCCACCAGCACCGCCTGGGCATGGGCATAGGCAGTCAGCCAGTTGCCGCCATGGCGGATCAGCAGCATATTGCCGAAGCCCTTCAGGTCGCTGCCGGCATAGACCACCACGCCATCGGCGGCCGCGCGGATCGGCGTGCCGCGCGGTGCCTGGATGTTGACGCCGTCATTGTGCAGACCGCCGGCCTTGTCGCCATAGCCCGAAACGACCCGGCCGTTGACCGGCCAGACGAAGCGTTTCGGCGCCGGCCCCAGATCGCCGGTGTCCACGGGCTTGGCCTTCACCGGCGCAGGCGCCGGTTCAGCCGCCGGCTGGGCCGGCTCAGGCGTGGCCACAGGTGCCGGTTCCGCCTTTGGCGGTTCCACCGGTGCCGGAGCCGGCTGCGGCGCCGGTTCTGCAGGTGCCGCGGGGGGCGGCGTGGCGTCTTCCGCAGGTGGGGCAAGCGTCACCGGCGCGCCACCGGTCGCGGGCTCGCCGGCCGAAGCCGGCGCCGTCGTCGTGACGGGTGCCACCGTCGTCGATGCGGCGGATGTGGTCTCGGTTCCGGGCGGCGGCAGGGGAGCGGACGAGATGCCAGTGCCGCCGGTGGCAGCGGTTCCCGCGGATGCGACGGCCGTGCCGCCGACCGCGGGCGACACCGAAATCGTCTCTGCCCCCTCGATCCGGGTCGAAGGCGGCCGGCCTTCCGGCCCCGCCGCAGCCACGGCCGCCGCCGCGGCCCGGGTCCCCGGCCCCTGCCCTTCAGGCACGACCAGGCGCTGGCCCGGCACCACGGGATAGGGCGGCTGCAATCCGTTTGCCTGGGCAAGCGCCGTCATCTCCACACCATAGGCCCGCGAAATGCCGTAGAGCGTCTCGTTCTGGCGTACGGTATGGATGCGGTTCGCCGGCAGCACCAGCCGGTTGCCGGGATAGATGGTATAGGGCGGTTGCAGATGATTCGCTTCGATCAGCGCCCGCAACGGCACATTGTTGCGCCGGGCAATGGCATACAGCGTATCGCCCCGCTCCACGACGATCTCGCTCGCCCCGGCGGGAAGCGCGATCCCCGCAGGCTGGGCACCGCGAAAATCGACCGGCGCCGGCTCGTCGCGCCCGGCACAGGCGGCAACAAGAAGCACGAGCGCCGCTGCGGCGGCATGGCGAAAGGACAGGCTGGGTCTGATCATGGCGGCCCCGTTCATGGCGCGCCCAGTCTAAGCCGCATGTCGCACTGCGGCAACGGAAGCGTGATCCGGCACAAGCCGCCAGCGCGTCTCAACCCGCCGGCGAGCCCGGATCATCTTCGCGCGGCACGCCGGGCATCAGCGGCACGAAACGGACGCGGGCAATCTCGACGTCGTCGACGCCATCTTCGTTGCGGATCAGCTTCATCAGGCGCTGTTCGCGGCCATGGGCGCCGACCGGCATCACCATCAGCCCGCCGATCGCCAGCTGATCGAGCAGGTCTTCGGGCACTTCGTCCGAAGCGGCAGTGACGATGATCCGGTCGAAGGGCGCCTGTTCCGGCCAGCCCCGCATGCCGTCGCCGATCCGGTTGACGACATTATGCATCGCCAGCTCGCCGAAGCGGGCCTGTGCCTCCCGCGCCAGGCTGCGATGACGCTCGACCGTATAGACCCGGCGGGCCAGCCGCGACAGGATAGCGGTCTGGTAGCCAGATCCCGTGCCGATCTCCAGCACCTTGTGCCGGTCGCCCAGCTCCAGGGCCTGGGTCATCAGCGCCACCACCTCGGGCTGGCTGATGGTCTGGCCCTGCCCGATGGGCAGGGCGCGATTGGCATAGGCCTTGGGCACCAGAGGTGTCGGCACGAAGATCTCGCGCGGCACCGTCTCGATGGCCTTCAGCACCCGCGTGTCGGTGATGCCCGCCGAACGCAGCTGCATCAACAGCTTGATCTTCGCTTCGGCGAGCGTCTCCATCGTCAGGCTCCCAGCACGTCCTCGAGCGCGCCCATATAGTCGCGGGCGGTCAGGTCGATATGCAGCGGAGTAACCGAGATGGCGCCCTTGCGGATCACCGACAGATCGGTGCCTTCGGTCTCGTGACCGTCGCGGCGCAGGCCGCCGATCCAGTAATAGGGCACGCCACGCGGGTCGCGGCCTTCGACGATCATTTCCCCCAGAACGCGCTGTCCCTGGGAGACGACCTTCACCCCGGTCACCGCCTCGGGCTCGACCGGCGGGTAGTTGACGTTGACCAGCACGCCCCTGGGCCATTTGGTGGCGATCAGCTTCTCGACCAGCGCGGGGCCATGAGCACGAGCCGTGCGCCACGGCACATCCTGCGGATCGACGAAAACCTGGCTCATCGCGATCGCCTGCAGGCCCAGCAGCGTGGCTTCCTTGGCGGCGGCGATGGTGCCGGAATAGTGCACATCCTCGGCCAGATTGGCGCCCCGATTGACACCCGAGAGCACCAGATCCGGCGCGGTCTCGTGCATCAGCCGGCGGGTGGCGATCAGCACGCAATCGGTGGGGGTGCCGCTGACGCCATAGCGCCTGTCCGCGATCTTGCGCACGCGGAGCGGGTTATGGATGGTCAGCGAATGCGACACGCCGCTCTGATCGGTCTCGGGTGCGACGACCCAGACGTCGTCGGACAGCTCGCGCGCGATCTGCTCCAGGATCGCGATCCCGGGGGCGTTGATGCCGTCGTCGTTGCTGATCAGGATGCGCACGTGCCGAACTCCTTGAGGATCGGGAAAGCCGGGCTTGGATACCCGTTCTTGGCTTTCATGGGAAGTGCCGCCGATGCAATCGGCGGCACTCGTTTCCGGTATTCCGGTATGATGTGATGCGTGTCGCCTGCAGGGGACAGGCGAACGGATCAGGCGCCGACGATCTCGGCACCGCCCAGATAGGGGCGCAGCGCCTCCGGGATGCGGATGCTGCCATCCGCCTGCTGATGGTTCTCGACCAGCGCAATCAATGCGCGACCGACCGCCACACCCGAGCCGTTGAGCGTGTGAACGAAGCGGGTCTCGCGCTCGCCGGCCTTGCGGCAGCGGGCCTTCATCCGCCGCGCCTGGAAATCGCGGGTGTTCGAGACGCTGGAGATTTCGCGATAGGTGTTCTGCGCCGGCACCCAGACTTCGATGTCGTGGGTGCGCGCTGCGGCAAAGCCCGTATCGCCCGAACACAGCACCACCACCCGATAGGGCAATTCCAGCAGTTGGAGAACCTTCTCGGCGCAGGCCGTCATGTACTCCTGTTCGTCGCGCGAAGCTTCGGCGGTGGTGATGGACACCATCTCCACCTTCGAGAACTGATGCTGACGGAGCATGCCGCGGGTATCACGACCGGCGGAGCCGGCTTCCGATCGGAAACAGGGGGTCAGCGCGGTCAGCCGCAGCGGCAGGGCCGCCTCGTCCAGGATCTCGCCGGCCACCAGATTGGTCAGCGGCACCTCGGAAGTGGGGATCAGCCAGCGGTCATCGGTGGTGCGGAACAGGTCCTCGGCGAATTTGGGCAGCTGGCCGGTGCCGTAGAGGGCATCGGTGCCGACCAGAAGCGGCGGCTGAACCTCGATGAAGCCATGCGTGCCGGTGTGCAGGTCCAGCATGAACTGCGCAAGCGCCCGCTCCAGCCGTGCCATCTGGCCGGCCAGAACCACGAAGCGCGCGCCCGAAAGCCTGGCCGCCCGCTCGAAATCCATCGCGTTCAGCACCGGGCCGGCAGCCATCATCTCGCCCAGTTCATAATGGGCGCGCGGCGCGAAATCGAAGGCGCGGGGCGTGCCCCAGCGGCGCAGCTCGACATTCGCGGTCTCGTCCGGCCCGTCGGGCACGTCCGCATCCAGATGGTTGGGCAGGCTGGAGAGCGCATCGTCGAGTTCGCGGCCAAGCGCCGCCTCTTCGGCCTCCAGCTCGGGCATTCGTTCCTTGATCGCCTGAACCTCGGCGACCAGGGCCGCGGCATCGCCGCCGGTGCGCTTGATCTGGCCGATTTCCTTCGAGGCGACATTGCGCCGGGTCTGCAATTCCTGCAGCTCTCGGATCAGGGCGCGGCGCCGTTCATCGAGCGCCACGAGACGCTCCGACGACGCATCGAGGCCACGACGAGCAAGGGCGGCGTCGAAGGCGTCGGGCGCATCGCGCAGAAGGCGTATGTCGTGCATTGGTTCGCTCGCTGAATGAACGATGGTTCCGGAAACGACGAAGGGCGCGCCGGCCATCTGGCCGAAGCGCGCCCATCTAACGGCCCCGATCCCTTCGGGTCAAGCGCCGCTGTCGTCCTTGTCGGCGAGCGTCGCGGCGAGTTCCGCCTCCTCGGCCTTCTCCCGCTCTGCCCGCGCCCTCTCGATCCGCCGCGCGATGAAGATCGAAATTTCATAGAGGACCAGCAGCGGCACGGCCAGAGAGCACTGGCTGATCAGATCCGGCGGGGTCATCACCGCCGCGGCCAGGAAGACGATGACGATCGCAAACCGGCGCTTCTTGGCCAGGGCTTCGGCGCTCACCAGCCCGGCACGCACCAGCAGGCTCAAGGCCACCGGCAGCTGGAAGGCCAGACCGAAGGCGAAGATCAGCGCCAGCACCAGCGACAGATACTGATCGACCTTCGCCTCGAGCTCGATCGCCATATTGGTTTCGCTGCCGGTGGTCTGGAAGCCGGCGAAGAAGCCCCAGGCGAGCGGAAAGACGAAGTAATAGGCGAGCGCCGCACCGAGCACGAACAGGAACGGCGTGGCGATCAGGAAGGGCATGAACGCCTTGCGCTCGTTCCGGTAGAGCCCCGGCGCCACGAACATGTAGAGCTGGGAGGCGATGATCGGAAACGAGATGAACAGCGCGGCATAGAACGAGACCTTCACATAGGTGAAGAACGCCTCGGTCAGGCCGGTGTAGATCAGGCGCTTGTCGTGGCCGAGCACCTTGGCGAGGGGCTCGACCAGGAAGCCGAAGATGTCCTCGGCGAACATGTAGCAGACGCCGAAGGCGATCAGCAGCGCCACGACCGAATAGATCAGCCGGTTGCGAAGCTCGATCAGATGCTCGAGCAGCGGCGCTTTGGAGTTCTCGACCTCGTCGTCATCGTCATGGGTCGCCATGAAGCGTCAGGCCTTCGGGGTGGTGGCATCGTCGGGTACCGCATCCGGCGCGGCCGGCTTCGGTCCGACCGGTGCGGCGGGCGTGGCATCCGTCGGTGCCGCAGGTGCGGGAGCCGAAGATGCGGGCGCCGGAGATGCAGGAGCCGGATGGGCGGCAGCCGGGGCCGCGGCAGGCGTCGTCGCATCCGCAGCCGCGGGCTTCGCGGCCGGGGCGTCATCATCCAGACGAACCGGAGATGTCGCCCGCTCCAGCGCGCCATCGGGATCGATCGCCCTGCGGGTCGCCTCGCCCATGTCGAAGCGCGACGCCTTCTCGGCCCGGTCGCGCAGCTCCTTGAGTTCGGATTCGCGCAGAACCTCGTCAACGCTCGACTGGAATTCGCGCGCCATCCGCCTCAGCCGTCCCATCCAGACGCCGGCCGCACGCAAAGCGACGGGCAGGTCCTTCGGGCCGATCACGATCAGGGCGACGACGAACACCAGGGCGAGTTCCGCCCAGCCGATGTCGAACATGGAGTCACGCAGACGGACGCAGCAGCCTGCGTCCGCTCCTCGAATGCGTCACCGGATCAGGCCTTCGGGCCGCTGACCTCATCACGACGGACCTCGTCCGCCATGCGCGCATCCTGCGGCTTGTTCAGCACTTTCGGATCCTGAGACGACGAGCTGTTGTTCTCGGTCTCCTCGTCCTTCATGCCGGCCTTGAAGCTCTTGATGCCCTTGGCCACGTCGCCCATCACCCGCGGCAGCTTGCCTGCCCCGAACAGGATCAGGACCAGAACCAGGATCAGGACGATCTGCCAAATACCGATGCTCATCGGGTACCCCTCCTCCGCAGTCCCCCGGACTGCCTAATCGTGCGGCGCATGATGGCAGAAGCACGGGGGCTGTGCAATGCAGCCGTCAGCGCCCATCCGCCGCGAATACGAAAGTCTGGCCCAGGTCGAGAGCCAGCCTGAGACGATCGCCCCGGCCATGGCGCGGCACACCGCCGAGCCGCAGCCCCAACCGGCCGGGCCAGCCCGCAACCCGTATCCCCAGCGCCGTCACCGGCCCGAGCGCCCGGACCTCGACGACCTCGGCCTCGATCACCCCGGCCGCATCCTCGATCAACGCCTCGGGCCGGATCATCACCGTCACCGTGGTACCGTCGGCGATGCCCGGCGCCGGCAACGGACCGAGCGGCGTTGAGACCCGGCCGCCCGCAACCCGCAGGCTGATGGCGTTCAGTTCGCCGAAAAGTCTGGCAACGAACGGTGTTGCCGGCGCCTGATAAAGTTCCGTGGCATGTCCCGCCTGTACGATCCGACCGCCATTCATCACCGCGATCCGATCGCCCATGCGCAGGGCTTCATCCGGATCATGGGTCACCATCAGGGCGGCGGCGCCCACCTCGCGCAGCACCGCCAGGGTATCGGCGCACAGCCGGTCGCGCAGCGCGATGTCGAGCCCCGAGAACGGTTCGTCCAGCAGCATCACCTGCGGCTCGGGCGCCAGCGCCCGGGCCAGGGCCACGCGCTGCTGTTCGCCACCCGACATCATATGGGGGTAGTCCCCTCCCCGACCGCCGAGCCCGACCAGATCGAGCAGGGCCTCGCTCCGCCGGCGGCGTTCGGCGGCACCGGCCTGTCTCAGGCCGAAGCCGACATTGTCGCGCACGGTCAGGTGTGGAAACAGGGCGTAATCCTGGAAGACCAGCCCCACCCCCCGGGCTTCGGGCTTCACCGCACGGCCCGGCTCGGCCACTGTCCGGCCATCGATGATCACCCGGCCGTGCTGCACGTCTTCAAGCCCCGCCGCAAGCCGCAGACAGGTGGTCTTGCCGCAGCCCGACGGGCCCAGCAGGCACAGGATTTCGCCCGCCGCAATACCGACCGAGACATGGTCGACCGCCACCCGCCCGTCATAGGCATGGACGATGTCGTCTAGGATCAGTCGCGAAGGCGTGGTGGAGGACGGGTTCATCAATTCCGGGCACCGGGACGGGACCGGGCGATCGCCCGGGACAACAGGATCACCGGCAGGATGCCGGCGGCGACGATGGTGAGAGCGGGCAGAGAGGCATCGGCGAGGCGTTCATCGCCGGCCAGTTCATAGGTGCGCATGGCCAGCGTGCCGATGCCGAAGGGCCGGAGGATCAGGGTCGCCGGCAGTTCTTTCAGCACATCGACGAAAACCAGCAGCGCCGCGGTCAGCAGGCCGCCCGAAACCAGCGGCGCATGAACCCGGACCAGCGTCGCCCCGGGTCCCAGGCCGAAGACCCGCGCGGCATCATCCATCGACGCCGTCACCTTGCCGAGGCTCGCCTCCACCGTGTTCAGCGACACCGCCAGGAAGCGGACCATATAGGCGTAAAGCAGGCCGACGAGCGTGCCGGTCAGAACCAGGCCCGGATTGCCGAGACCAAGGGCACGGGCGAGGTCGATGATCACCCCGTCAGCCGCCGCCAGGGGGACCACGATCCCGACCGCGATCACCGCCCCCGGCACGGCATAACCCATGGCCGCCACCCGCGCCGCCAATGCCGAGGCACGACCGGGGGCCAGCCTGCGGGCATAGGCGACGACCAGGGCCGCCGCCACCGCCATCACCGCCGCTGCGGTCGCCAGCAGCAGGCTGGTGACCACAAGGCGCGGAAAGCCGCTGCCGGAATCGAGCCGCGAGGTCAGCGCCCACCAGCCGAGCGCCGCGGCCGGGATCAGAAAACCGCACAGGATCGGCAGGGCGCAGGCCGCGACGGCCCCCGCCTTGCGCAGGCCGCGGAGCTGCCAGCCCGGCAGCGGCCGATAGCGGCGCGAGGTGTGGTGGAAGCGCCGTTCGCCGCGGCTCGCCCGCTCCAGCAGCACCAGGATCAGCACCACCGAAAGCAGCACCGCAGCCAACTGCGCCGCGGCGGCCCGCTCCCCCAGGCCGAACCAGGTGCGGTAGATGCCGGTGGTGAAGGTATCGACGGCGAAATAATCGACCGTGCCGAAATCCGCCAGCACCTCCATCAGCGCCAGGCTGACGCCGGTAACGATCGCGGGACGGGCCAGCGGCAGGGCGATACGCCGGAAGCAGGACCAGGGGCCATTGCCAAGCGTGCGGCCGATCTCCAGCACGCACATCGACTGTTCAAGAAAGGCCGCCCGGGCGAGCAGATAGACGTAAGGGTAGAGCACCAGCGTCATCACCACGATGGCGCCACCCAGGCTGCGGATCTGCGGAAACCAGTAGTCGCGGCGGCTGGTGGCGCCGATCAGGAGACGCAACGTCTCCTGCACCGGCCCGGAATAGTCGAGCAGGCCGGAATAGGTATAGGCGATAACATAGGCCGGCACCGCCATCGGCAGCAGCAGCGCCCATTCGAAACTCCGCCGCCCGGGAAAGCGGCACATGGTCACCAGCCAGGCCGTGCCCACACCCAGCGTCAGCGTACCGGCACCCACCCCGAGCGCCAGCCAGAGAGTATTGACCAGATACCGGCCAAGCACGGTGTCGATCAGATGGGACCAGACGGCGAGATCGGGGGTGAGCCCTGCGCTCAGCACCACCACAACCGGTACCGCCACCAGCGCCGCCAGCAGCATCGCCGCAAGCGGCCAGGCCAACCCGCCCCGCCCGCCGCGACGGGCCTGCAGGACCGGTGCTACAGCGGCGCGGCCGGCCGCGGGCGGCTCGTCCTCCGGTTTGCCTGCATAGATGGTGGCCATGGGGCGGATACGCCTCCGTCAGCTGCCGTGGGTGCCAGGCGTCCTGCCTGTGGGGCATGTCGCGATCGTGACTGCGACACATCCGCAGCCCCGGGATCGAAGATGGGTACACGTCACCCGGCGATGGATCAAGTATTGCCGGCCTGAAACGATGAAAGGGGGCCGCGACACTGCCGCCACGGCCCCCTTTCCGGAACGTTGCTGCCTGGTGGATCAGCGCCAGCCGGCGCGGTCCATGATCTCCACGGCCTGACGGTTCAGCTCACCCAGGCGGGTGATCGCCACGGTGTCTTCCTTGAACGGCCCCCAGGACTGGATGATCGCCGAGGACGGCACGCCGGGCCGCACCGGGAACTCCTGGTTCACTTCGGCGTAGAACTTCTGAGCCTCTTCCGAGACCAGGAATTCCAGCAGCTTGACCGCCGCCTCACGATTGGGTGCGGTCTTGACCACACCGGCGCCCGAAACGTTGACGTGGGTGCCGCGGCCGTCCTGATTGGGGAAGAACACGGCCACCTTCTCGGCAGCCGCCTTCTGGGCCTCGTCCTTGCCGGCGAGCATGCCGCCCAGATAGTAGGTGTTGACCACCGCGATATCGGCCTCGCCCGAGGCGACCGCACCAATCTGGTCGCGGTCGCCGCCCTGCGGCTTGCGGGCAAAATTCTCCACCAGCCCCTTCGCCCATTCCTCGGTCTTCTCGGGCCCGTTGGCCACGATCATGGCCGCGGTCAGCGACTGGTTGTAGGTGTTGCTCGACGAGCGGATGGCGAGACGCCCCTTCCACACCGGGTCGGCGAGCTGTTCGTAGGTCGACAGCTCTTCGGGCTTCACCCGATCCTTGGCGTAGACGACCACACGCGCGCGCTTCGACAGGCCGAACCAGGCATTGTCGCTGTCACGCAGATGCGCCGGCACCGCCTCTTCCAGCACCTTGGACGAGACGGGCTGGAAGATGCCTGCTTCCTTCGCCTGCTCCAGCCGCGCCACGTCGACGGTCAGCAGAATGTCGGCGGGGCTGTTCTCCCCCTCGGCCTGGATGCGCGCCAGCAGCTTTTCACCGCTGTCGGAGAGCAGGTTCACCTTGATGCCGGTTTCGGCGGTGAAGGTGTCGAGGATCGGGCGGATCAGCTGTTCCTGGCGCGCCGAGTAGAGGTTGACCTCTGCAGCGGACGCCGCCGGGCCGGCGACCAGCAGGGCAAGGGCCGCGGCAGCGCCGCCGATGCTGCCGAACAGGCGATGACGGGCGGGACGGCGAAACATGTCGGTCATGGCAGTCTCGTCGATAAGCGGGGCAGGCGGAATCCGGGCCGCCGGGCCCAAGGCGCCGGCGACGTGCGATTGCGAATTCCTATCAGCTCTTGCCTATCATTCCGGAAGCGTCGCTTCAAGCGCGGGTGAGACTGATTTGCGATACGCGGCGATTCGCCGCCCTGCGATATCGGCCGTCGGATTTCGTGGAGTTCGCCGTTTACAGCACAGCCCTGCATGGAGATACTGCGACGCGAAAGGATCGTTCCACGGCCTTCTGGTGTACAGAAGCGCACAGTGCAACATGTATGTCCTTTCCCCACCTGATCGGGACGCGATCTACGCTCCTGCCCGGCGCAAGTGCTCCCGCCTGATCGACGAGGCGCCTTCGCGATGACCATCCGCTGCCTTCGTACCGCCCGCCTCGGGCGGATCCGTCTGCACAGCATCTTCCTGGCCGGTCTCATGGCAGGCATGTTTGCGGTCGCACTCCCTTCGGGCGAGGCCCGCGCCCAGGACGCCACACGATCTTCATGTCGATCGGCCGTGCAGACCCTGGCGAAGCTGGTGGCCGATCCGCCGCGGCGGGATCGTCGCGTCGCCGATTACATCGCGGCGCGTCAGCATCTGGATCGCGCCAACCGCGCCTGCGACGGCAATCAGGGGGAACGCGCGATGGCGGAGGCCGATGCCGGCATCCGGCGTCTGGCCCCCGATCTCCGCGGCGGTGTGCTGCGCTAAGCCGGCACCTGCGGCTCAGATCCCCTCGCCCGGCAGCACATCATCCACAGGCCGCAGCCGGATCAGAACCTTGTCGATCCGGCGGCCATCCATGTCGACGACTTCGAAGCGGATGTCCTGCCAGTCGAAGACGTCGCCGGCCACCGGCACCCGCTCCATATGCCAGAGCAGGAAACCGGCGAGGGTCGCGTAGTCTCCTTCGCCGTGAAGGTCCTGACGGTCGAGCAGGCGCTCCACCTCGCCGATCGCCATCCGGCCATCGGCAAGCCAGCCGCCCTCGGGCCGCGCAACCGCCGCAGGCCGGTCATCATCCCAACCCAGCGCGGTCTCACCCGCGATCGCCGACAGGATGTCGGTGGCGGTGACGACGCCCTCGACACCGCCATATTCATCGACCACCAGGGCCATCGGCTCACGTTCATCGCGGAGCATGGCGATCATTTTCAACAGCGGCACCGCTTCATGCACCACCAGCACCGGCCGGGCAAGCGTCGCCATATCGGGGGTGCCGCCGGCCAGCACGACATCCAGGATGTCGCGCGTGGCGACGATGCCTACCGGCTCGTCCAGGCTGCCGCGGGCAACCGGATAGCGAGAGCGCGCGCTGCCCGAGATCCGGTCCAGCTGTTCGCCGAAAGGCCGGTCGGCATCCAGCCAGATGACGTCGTGGCGCGGGGTCATCACGGTGCGCACCGGCCGGTCGTCGAGGGCAAAAACGCTGTCGATCAGGTTCTGTTCGGCACGATCGATGGCACCACTGTCCGCCCCTTCGCGAACCATGGCCCGGATCTCGTCCTCGGTGACCGCTTCGGCCGAGGCGGTGTTGACCCTGAGCAGCTTCAATCCGCCTTCGGTCGACACACGCAGCAGCCAGATCGCCGGGGTGGCGATCACCGCCAGCACCGACATCGGCCGCGCCACCGCCATGGCGATCGTCGTGGCATGGGCAAGCGCCAGCCGCTTCGGGATCAATTCTCCCACCACCAGAGACACATAGGTGACGCCGGCGACGACAAGGCCCACGGCCACCGGCCGCGCATGGGGCTCGAAGCCCGGAATGGTCGCCAGCATATCGGCCAGCGGCCCGGCGAGGGTGGCGCCGGAATAGGCACCGGCCAGCACGCCCACGAGGGTGATGCCGATCTGCACGGTGGACAGGAACCGGGTCGGGTCGTCGGCGAGCCGCAATGCGGCGGCTGCCGACCGGTCACCGGCCGAGGCCCGCTCCATCAGCCGCGGGCGGCGGGCGGAGACCAGGGCCATTTCCGACATCGCGAAAACCGCATTCAGCAGGATCAGCGCGAAGACGATCAGTATTTCGAAGATCACGACGGTGCGACGTTGCTCATGGCCCGGCGGCGGCGCCGGCGGCTCTTGGCCAGGATGTTGAGACCTTCGACCAGCGCCGAGAAGGCGATGGCGAAGTAGAGATAGCCCTTCGGTATATGGAAATGCAGCCCGTCTGCGATCAAGGCCACGCCCACCAGAAGCAGGAAGGACAGGCAAAGCATTTTCACAGACTGATGCCGCTCCACGAAACGGCCGACCGGGGCGGCGGCCACGATCATCACGATCATGGCCGCGATCACCGCGGCCACCATGACCGGCAGATGCTGCGCCATGCCGACCGCCGTGATCACGCTGTCGAGCGAAAACACGATGTCGAGCAGGGCAATCTGTACCACGGCAGCGGCGAGGCTGAGATGGATCTTCGGTTCCCCTGCCCCGTGCTCTTCATCGCCGTCCACCGTGTGGTGGATCTCGGTCGTGGCCTTGGCGAGCAGGAACAGGCCGCCGGCGATCAGGATCACATCCCGCCAGGACAGGGCGAAGCCCCAGACGTCCACCAGCGGTGCAGTCAGGCCGGCCACCCACGAGATGGCCGCCAGCAGGATCAGCCGGGTGACGAGGGCCAGCGCCAGCCCCACCCGCCGGGCGGTGTCCCGCCGTTCAGGGGCCACCCGTCCGGCGATGATCTGGACGAAGAGAAGGTTGTCGATACCGAGGACGATCTCCAGCACCGCGAGGGTGAGGAAGCTGAGAATGACCTGCGGATCGGTGAGCAGATCGAGCATGGAGCCCGTGCGCCTTCCTGAAACAAGAACATGCCGTTGCGGTCAGCATAACCGTCGGAGCCCTGACGGCGATGCCGACAATCCACCGGGGGGTGACGATTTTCGACGACATGGCACCGAAGACACAGCTGCCGGGAGGTCCCGGCCCGTTCAGGCCGCCTCGGGCAATGGCAGCGCCACCCCATCCTCACTCCCGGCCTCGAACTCGGCCTCCAGCCCTTCCACCAGGCTGCCCAGCATCCAGAACAACCGCTCGCAGAGATTGGTTGCCAGGAGCAGGCGCCCGCGATCGGCCGGCGCCAGCGCCTCTTCCGCCGCCAGATAGCTGCTGCGGATGCGCCCCATGGTCTCGGCGCGATCGCCGGTCATCGCCCGCAGCAGCATCCGCTCGTCCGCATCGGCACTCTGCGCCACCTCGGCCAGCGTCATCACCACGGCATCGATGCCATCCAGCATGCCGCGCGAGACCCGCCCCATCACCCCCGGATCGGTCAGCCGGTCGATGAGCGTGCCGGCCAGCTCGGCGAAGGTGTGGATCACCCCGTCGAGACGCTGATGATTGGCCACCGCGCGGGCCAGCCGCTCATAGGCGGCAGCCGGGATGTCGGCGGCGCCGAGATCCCGCAGCACCTCGGCGATCCGCCCATGCAGGGTCAACAGCCCGTCGACCCGCTGGGCCATCGCCACCCTGCCGGCCGCCGGATCCCCCGGATCGGCCGCAATCGCCGACAGATGCGCCAGATGGGCGACCAGCCGGCGCTGCTCCAGAATGGCCAGATCGAGTGCACCGGCCGGGTCACGCAGCATGCCGTCTTCCAGAAACGCCGGCTGGGCATCCGCCTCCACCCGCGTCACCGGCCAGGACCGTGCCAGAACCGGCGCGATCCAGGGCAGCAGCAGGCCCGACAGCCCGGCCCCGATCAGATTGAACAGCAGAAAGGCCCAGGCGACGCTGCGCCCCGCGTCACCGGTCAGCGCCGCGATGGCGCCGATCGGACCGAAGCCGATCAGCCCCGCGCTTTCCGCCAGCAGCAGCGGCAGCGTCACCGCCGTGCCGACAAGGTTGACCAGCACCTGGAACATGGCGAGCTGGCGGGCGCGGCCGGTCATGCTGCGGGTCAGCAGCGCCATGTTGAGCGCCGTGCCGAAATTGGCACCGAAGGCGAGCGCGATCGCCTGTTCGGGCCCGAACAGGCCGGCACCGGCCAGCGAGATGCCGATCATGCCCACGGCCGACGACGACTGCACCGCCAGGATCAGCAGGGCGGCCGCCAGGAAGACCAGGGTGTCGTGGCCGCTGATCGCCGCCATGGTGCCGGTCACGATCTCCAGCCCGGCGATCGGCACCGTGCCCTGACGGAGCAAGCCCAGCCCGAACAGCAGCAGCCCGGCGCCGAACAGGGCCGAGAACTGGTCCCGCCAGGGCGCGAAGCGGGCGCGGGTCATCGCGATGCCCGACAGGCCGATGACGGCATAGACCACGATCCGGACATCGAAGGTCGCCACGAACAGCAGGCCGCAGACCCCGACATTGACGCCGGTCATGACCATCATCGCCCGTTCGGCCCGGATCAGCGCCGCACGGATCATGCCCGCCAGGATGAAGGTGGCGACCTGGGTGGACTGGGTGACGGCCGCCATCACCAGCCCCATGCCGGCCGCCTTCAGCGGGCCGTCGGTGCTGCGGGCCACCGCCACACGGACCCGGCGGCCCGCCAGGCGTTTCAGGGCGTCGCCCAGCGTGCGGGCACCGAGGAAGAACAGGCCCAGCCCGGCCAGGGCCGTGGTAACGTCGAGCAGCATTCCACCTGAGCCGCAGAAGATCGGGACCGGACCACCGGCCCCGCAGGCTGCGGAGTGTGCCGCACCGCCACACCTGCCGCAATCCTCACCCCGCAACGTCATTCAACTGTCATATACTGTCGGGACCGGACAAAATCCCTTGGGCAAAGAGCTGCCACCTGATATGGAATCCGGAACGGTTCCAGGGGCCGCGCGTCAGTGTTCTTGACGGCTACCGGCGGGCCCGGGCTCAAGTTGACGGGAGCGAAGATGCAGATCGAGCGTCAGTCCATCGGAACGGTCGTCGTCCTCAGCCCGAAGGGCCGGCTGGACGGCACCAGTTGTCCGGCCTTCGAAGCCGAGGTTCTGGCGGCGCTGGACTCCTCCGCGGGCCGGTTGGCGGTGGATCTTGCCGGGCTGGACTATATCAGCAGTGCCGGCCTCAGGGTGCTGCTGATCGCGGCCAAGCGGTCCAAGGCGAGCGGCGGCAAGGTCGTGTTGTCGGGCATGCGGCCCGAGATCCGCGAGGTCTTCGACATCAGCGGCTTCAGCGCGATCTTCCAGATCCTGCCGGGCCGGGACGAGGCGATCGCGGCTTTCGCCTGATCGCTCACCCCTCGCGCGGCCGGCGGGCCCGGCCGCGCCACACGCGCCCCGGATCAGGGAACCGCGCCATGACCGCAGTGACCGAACTGGCCCTTGCGGCCGATCTGAGCGAACTGACCCGGCTTGCGGATGCGATCGAGACCTTCTGCGACGCGCATGCGCTGCCGCCGGCGGTTTCGTACCAGATCTCGCTCGCGGCTGACGAACTGATCACCAATGTGATCAGCTATGGCTTTCCCGATGGCGCCACCGGCCTGCCGATCACGGTGCGGCTTGCCGCCGGAGAAGGCGACGGCGCCTCGGTCACCGTCGTGATCGTCGATGACGGCCCCGCCTTCGACCCCTTCGCCGAGGCCCCGCCGCCGGTGCTCGAGGGCAATATCGAAGACCGCCCGATCGGCGGCCTGGGCGTGCATCTGGTCCGCAGCATGATGGATCAGGTGGACTATGCCCGCATCGACGGCCGCAATGTGGTGACGCTCCGCAAGCAGATCCCGGCCGGCATGGCCGACGACTGATCGTCCACGACCGGATCATCGCATATCGGGCCCGGCATCGCCGGGCCCGTTTTGGTTTCGGCCTTCGTTTTCCGCCCGCTCCCGCCCCGGTTTCCGCAGGCCGCTCCCCTTTCGACGCCACTGCGCTGCGCAGCACTGTTGTTCTCTGCCGAAAAGATGGGCAGGATTCAGGTGGGGAGCGGCCGGTTTCCGGGGAAGATCCGGCCGCAGATCGATGGCACGGCATTTGCTGGTCATGCCGTCGAACGTCAACACGGCGGAGGATGCTCTCTTGAGCAATACGACTGACATCCGGATCTTCGACGAGATGAACGGCTGGGCGACGGCGGGGACCGATGCGCCCGAAGAAGCCTGCACACCGGACGAAGTCAGGTCACCGGAGGACGTCAGAGCTGCCTATGCGGAAATCAGAGCCTGGTTGACACAGACACCGCATGACCGCCTGCAACTGAAGCGCCGCGAGGCCGAGGTGCTGTTCCGGCGGATCGGCATCACCTTCGCGGTCTACGGCGAAGGTGGCGACCCGGAGCGCATCCTGCCCTTCGACCTGGTGCCGCGGATCGTGACGGGCGAGGAATGGTCCACCCTGTCCCGCGGCCTGGCCCAGCGCGTCCGGGCGCTCAACGCCTTCCTGACCGACATCTATCATGGCCAGGATATCCTGAAAGCCGGCATCGTTCCGCCGGATCTGGTGCTGCGCAATGTGGGCTATCTGCCGCAGATGCAGGGGCTCAAGGTGCCCGGCAATGTCTATACCCACATTGCCGGCATCGATCTGGTGCGGACCGACGAGAACGATTTCTTCGTGCTGGAAGACAATGTCCGCACGCCCTCGGGCGTGTCGTACATGCTGGAGAACCGCGATGTGATGATGCGGCTCTTCCCCGATCTGCTGTCGGCGCATCAGGTCCGCCCGGTCGACCACTACCCGTCCAGCCTGCGCGACACGCTCTGCTCGGTGGCGCCGCCGAACATGGCCGCCGGCCAGCCGACGGTGGTTCTCCTGACGCCCGGCATCTACAACAGTGCCTATTACGAGCACACCTTCCTGGCCGACCAGATGGGTGTCGAACTGGTCGAGGGCCCCGACCTCTTCGTCTCGGAAAACAAGGTCTTCATGCGGACGACCGAGGGGCCGAAGCGGGTCGACATCATCTACCGCCGCATCGACGACGCGTTCCTGGACCCGCTGGTCTTCCGGCCCGACAGCCAGCTGGGCGTGCCCGGGCTGATCGACGCCTATCGTGCAGGCAATGTGACGCTTGCCAATGCCGTGGGCACCGGCATCGCCGACGACAAGATGATCTACACTTTCGTGCCGGATATGATCCGCTTCTATCTGGGCGAGGAGCCGCTGCTCAACAACGTGCCGACCCGCTGGTGCGGCCGGAACGACGACTGCCGCTATGTGCTGGAACATCTGGACGAACTGGTGGTGAAGGAGGTCCGCGGGTCGGGCGGCTACGGCATGCTCGTCGGCCCGAAATCGACCCGCGCCGAACAGGCGGCCTATGCCGAGCGGATCAAGGCGAACCCGGAAGACTTCATCGCCCAGCCGACCCTGGCCCTGTCGACCTGCCCGACCCTGGTCGAGGAAGGGGTGGCCCCGCGCCATGTCGACCTGAGGCCCTTCCTGCTGGTCGGCGCCAACGGCGTTTCGCTGGTGCCGGGCGGGCTGACCCGCGTGGCGCTGAAGAAGGGCTCTCTGGTGGTGAATTCCAGCCAGGGCGGCGGCACCAAGGACACCTGGGTGCTCGCCCGCTGAGGCGCCGCCCGGCGCCCGCCGTCAGCCCTGCCGCAGGGCCGTTCCGGCGGCCCTCTCGACCGATCTTCCCGGGGAACCCCCTCGATGCTCAGCCGTACCGCCGACAATATCTACTGGCTCTCCCGCAATATGGAGCGGGCGGAAAATCTCGCCCGTATCATCGAAGCCGCCCATCGCATGGCCCTGCTGCCCTCATCCGCCGCTGAGGGCGGCTATGACGAGTGGAAGTCGGCCCTGATCAGCGCCGGTGTCGCCGGCGGCTTCGTGGCCCGCCATGGCGAGGAGGCCGTCGATCAGCGCCGGGTGGTGGACTACATCGCCTTCGATCGCGACAACCCGTCGAGCATCCGCAGCTGTATCGAAAACGCCCGCCGCAATGCCCGTTCGGTGCGCACCGCCCTCACCTCTGAAATGTGGGAGAGCATCAACAGCACCTGGATGGAGATGAACCGCCTCGACCCGTCCGCCATCACCGGCACGGAGCTGCGCAACTTCCTGGACTGGATCAAGGAACGCGTCACCCTGTTCCGGGGCAGCGCCTACGGCACCATGATCCGTGACGACGCCTATGCCTTCGTGCGGCTTGGCACCTATGTCGAACGCGGCGACAACACCGCCCGGATTCTGGACGTGAAATACAACATCCTGCTGCCGCCGGAAGAGACCGTCGGCGGCGCGGTGGACGAATACCAGTGGATGTCGATCCTGCGGGCGGTCTCGGCGCATCGCTCGTTCCACTGGCTGTACCGGACCAATGTCCGGCCCTGGCTGGTGGCCGAGTTCCTGATCCTGCGGCCCGAGATGCCGCGATCGCTGGTGGCCTGCGTGGGAGAGGTCGATACCCAGCTGGACTACCTGGCCAAGCTCTATGGCCGCAGGGCCGAATGCCACCGTCAGGCCGGCCAGCTTCACGCCCAGCTGACCTATGGCCGGACCGAGGACATCTTTCAGGCCGGCTTGCACGAGTTCCTGACAGACTTCATCATGCGCAATGCGCGGCTCAGCGACGAGATTCAGCGCTGCTATCTGTCTTGACCGGGATCTGCGGCGGGTATACCCCGTCGCTCCCGTCCATATCGTCGAGGGATTCATGCGCCTGACCGTCGAGCACCAGACCATATACACCTATGGGCGGCCCGCCCGGTATGCGATCCAGGCGCTGCGCCTTACCCCGCCCGACCTGGCGGCCCAGCGTGTGATCTCGTGGCGGATCGAGGTCGAGCCCACTGCCCATCTGGTGCCGCTCACCGACGGTTTCGGCAACCGCGTCCATCAATTGACCCTCGATCGCGACCACGACCGGCTGGCGGTGACGGTACGCGGGATCGTCGAGACGACCGACACCGCCGGGGTCGTCGGCGGTGACCTGCCCGACACGCTGTCGCCCGAGGTGTTCCTGCGCGAAACCCCGCTGACCACGGCCGATGACGCGCTGAAGGCGATCGCCGACCAGGTCCGCCCGGTGCTGGAGGCCGAAGGGGCGGTGGCGGCCATGCATGCCGTCCTGCGCCTGACCGCGGGGCGCGTGGCCTATGTCAAGGGTGCCACCGATGCCCGCACCACCGCCGCCGAGGCGCTGGCCCACGGACGCGGCGTGTGCCAGGACCATGCGCACGTCTTCATCACTCTGGTGCGGGAGCTGGGCATTCCCGCCCGCTATGTCAGCGGCTATCTCTCGCCCAATGACGACGACCATGCCGAAAACCCGGGCAGCGAAGCCAGCCATGCCTGGGCGGAAGCCTGGCTGGACGGGCTGGGCTGGGTCGGCTTCGATCCGTCCAACGGCATCAGCCCGACCGGATCCTATATCCGCCTCGCCCACGGTCTCGACTATCTGGATGCAGCGCCCGTGCGCGGCATCCGTATCGCCGGCGACGAGGAACACCTCGCCGTCCGCGTCCACGTTACGGAACAGGCCCAACAATGAAGGCGGGACGAAGCCGGGTTCCGACAGCCCGCCCCTTCGACACCGCGCCCCTCACACGGATCCCCACCCTCATGACATACTGCGTCGGATTGAAGATGCGCGCCGGACTGGTGATGCTCTCCGACACCCGGACCAATGCCGGCGTCGACAACATCTCGACCTATCGCAAGACCACGCTCTGGGGACGCCCCGGCAAGTCGGTGCTCTGCCTGACCGCTGCCGGCAACCTCGCCATCACCCAGGCGGTGGTCAATCGCCTGCGGCGCGGGCTGGAAGACGGCCGCCACCTGGACGATGCCCCGGACATGGTTTCGGCAGCCGAAATCGTCGGCGAGTCGATCCGGGCCGTCCACCGTGCCGACGGCCCGGCGCTGGAAGCCCATGATACCGCCTTCAACGTCACCTTCCTGCTCGGCGGCCAGATCCGCGGCGGCGAGATCCGTCTGTTCCAGATCTATTCGGCCGGCAATTTCATCGAAGCGATGAGCGATACCCACTACCTCCAGATCGGCGAACACAAATACGGCAAGCCGATCCTCGACCGGGTGATGGGGCCGGAGACCCGCATTCACGACGCGATCAAGCTGGCCATGATCTCGATGGACAGCACCTTGCGCAGCAATCTGTCGGTGGGCATGCCGATCGATCTGACCGTGATCCGCACCGACACCTTCGAATACGACCTCGAGCGGCGGATCGACGAGACCGATCCCTATTTCCTTTCCATCCGCCAGCGCTGGTCCGAGGCCTTGCGTGCGGCCTATCTGGATCTTCCCGATCCGGAGTGGTGACAGCGCCCTTCAACGACGCCGCATGAAAAAGGCCCCGATCCCGCCAGGGATCGGGGCCTTTCCTTATGACGGGCGGCCTCAGCGACGGCTGATGACCCACACCGCATGGATGATGCCGGGCAGCCAGCCAAGCAGCGTCAGCAGGATGTTGATCCAGAAGTGCTTGGTCAGGCCGACCTCCAGCAACACGCCCAGCGGCGGCAGGATCACCGCGACGATGATGCGGAACAGGTCGCCCAGAAAGCTGTCGTTGCGTCCCTCCATGGATGGACCTCCGTCTTTCGGGAAAGGCGGCTCGCGCAGGGTGCGAAAGCTGACCGATATGTGAGGAGGGCGGCCGGTCACGTCGACCGTACCGCCCCGTGATATTTTTGCGACGGGAACCGTCGGGGTGGCGATCAGTCGCCGATGTCGATGTCGTCCTTGTCGGTCAGCGCGCCGGTCAGGCCACCGGCCGCACCGCCGACCAGGGCGCCGCCAAGCACGCTGCCGCCCGTGGCGGCACCGATCGCGGCACCCGCACCGGCACCCAGGCCGGCACCGGTCAGGCCGCGGCGTTCAGGCGAGTTACCGCAGGCAGCCAGGGCAAGGGCCGCAACACAGACGGCGGCGGCGGCAAGGGCTTTGGGGCTATGCTTCATGGCGGACATGGTTTCGGTGCTCCTCCTTCAGGGGACCGTCGCCGGGAATGGGCCAGCCATTGCATGATCTGGTTGCAAGAGCGGTGCGCATCGGGGGACGCGCGGGCCGGTTCGACGATCTGTGGCGCCACGGTCGATGTCTTGACATCAGCAGGTCGTGTGCGCCTCGGCTATGAGGAGAATGTAGGGGCGACCGCCTTCGATTGCATGAAACAAAGATGGGGCCTTGAACAGCCGCATCTTCCTCTACACCACAATACTCAGCGACACGCCACGCCCTTTTCATGACACACTGGACAGGCGGTGTGCTTTACAGCACGTGGCGTGGCGGGATCTGTGTCATATTCAGTACGCAGGGAACTTTATGGCGGATGGGCCGACAGGGTCAGTCGGCAGTAATCCGGTAGCCGACACCCGGCTCGGTGCGGATCAGGTCCAGATCCCCGGCGCCGCGGTCCAGCTTGCGGCGCAGGCGGCTGATCAGGGTCACCACCGTGCGGTCGGACACCGCATCCGCCCGCTTCGACACCACTTCCAGCAGATATTCCCGGGTGACGGGCCGACCGCCCGCCTGGACGATGGCGGCCAGCAGGTCGAATTCCCCGCGGGTCAGCCGCACCACCTCCCCATCCGGATCGGCGATTTCGCGGCGGGTGAGGTCGATGGTCCAGCCGCGAACATGGCGGATGTCTGCGCCGATCGTCTCGGGCACCATGCGCCGGCGCCTCAGGACCGCGCGGACCCGGGCGGTCAGCTCCCGCAGGCTGAAGGGGCGGACCAGGAAGTCGTCGGCGCCCATGTCGAGGCCGATCACCCGTTCCACCTCGTCATCACGCTTGCTGACGAACACGAGACCGGGCTGACCCTGCGCAAGAATCCGCCGGCCCAGCGCCAGGCCGTCGACGGTGCGACCATCGCAGTCAAGCACCACCAGATCCACCGGCCGTTCGGCAAGCTGATCACAACTTGCGCGATTGGCGATCAGGGCGGCAGATATTAATCCTGAAGTTTTAAGGTAGTCGGCAATGCGACGCGCCTCGCCGATGTCTTCCGACAGCACGGCAACGCGATCTCTAGGTTCAGACGGAAGTGCCGCCCCGTTATGCCGCAGAGTCACGCCTCTGCCCCCGATCCATCCCGCACGGCGGATAGTCCTCCGCCAGCCTCTACCCTTGGACTGCTTGTTATCTCGCCTTATATACCGGGGCGCCGAAGCTTGCATCCTGAAAAGGACGTCAGGCGGGTCAGACCACCACCGATGGCCTGACGAACGCAACGCTTCGCGCAACAGGCGCGACCTTCCGGCCACAGCCGGCATGGCATCGTACGTCAATGCGCATGATATCTTGCATGTCGCATAAACGGCCATTGACCCAGGCAGTGGTGGGATTTACCAAACAGGTCGATCATAGCGTTGAATGCGAAAGCGGGCGCGTGCGGGCCCCGCAACAAAGGGCCCATCGCGGCGGGAACATGGACAAGGGCACAGCCTCTCACGATCAGGTGACGGACGAATTGCGCAAGCGCATTGGCGACATCATCGACCATGCCTGGCGGGATGCGGAATTCCGCGCCCTGTGCAGGACGGATCCGCGTCAGGCCCTGGCGGCCCATGGCATCGACCTGCCGGCCGATGTCAGCCTCGTCGTGGTCGAAAACACGCCGGATCGCGTGCATCTGGTCATTCCGCCGGTCACCCAGGATACCGACGGAGGCGATCTGGCGGACGATGCCCTCGATGCCGTCGCCGGCGGCGTCGGTGGTCCGGTCGTTGCACCTGTTGGAGACGACATGCTGTTGGTTTTCGGCTCCGACGGCGTGACATTCACTCTGGGCGGAAGGTGACAGGTCGTGAGTGAAGTGACCCGGATGCTGGCCGATCTGCTGCGCCGTGCCGCCAGGGACGCCGCCCTTCGCGACCGGCTGAAGGCTGATCCGGCCGCTGTCCTCGCCGAAGCCGGGCTGGACGTTCCCGAAGGCTGCGAGGTTGTGGTGCTGGAAGACCGGCGTGACCGGATGCATCTGGTTCTGCCCTCGCCGCTGATGGCCTATGACGACATCGACCAGGCCGCCGATGTCGGCGGCGATGTGGTCACGGTCGGCGATGCGGCCTTTGCCGCGGGTCTCTTCCCGAGGACCGACAGCAGCCGATGAGCGCCGGGTCCCCGATCCGGCACCGGCCAGGCCGGCAGCCCCATGCCTGGCCCTTTGCCGTCATCCTCACCGCTGTCATGGCCGTGACCACGCCGGCCGGTGCACAGACCCTGCGCGAAACCCTGGCCGCCGCCTATCTCGCCAATCCGGATCTGGCGGTCGGGCGGGCACGGCTCGACGTCGTCAACGAGCAGCGCCCGCAGGCGCTCGGCGGTTTCCTGCCCAGCCTGTCGGCCTCGGCCAGCCGCGACGTACAGGACCTGACCTATGACGGCGTGGTCAACCGCACCAATCGCCAGGACCAGCAGGCGCTGACCCTGAACCAGCCGGTCTATAGCGGCGGCGCCGCCTCCGCCGGGCTCGACCGGGCCGAGAACACCATCAGGGCCGAGCGGGCCCGCCTCAGAACCACCGAGGGCGAGGTGCTGCTCGCCGCAGTCACCGCCCATGTGGATGTCGCGCGGGACCTGGACGTCCTGAACCTGAACCGCCAGGCCCGTGACCTGCTGGTGCGACGGCTGGATCAGACCCGCGCCCTCCACGATCTGGGCGACGCCACGGCCGCGGATCTTGCCCAGGCCCGTGCGCGCGTGGCCGATGCCGAGGCACGGGTGGTCGCCGCCGAAGCCGCTCTCGCCAAATCGCAGGCCACCTATCTTGCGGTGACCGGCCAGGAGCCGACGGATCCGGCCCCGGCCCCCTTGCCCGCCCATCTGCCCGACACCCTGGGCGCCGCCCTGCTCCGTGCCAGGGAAGCCAATCCCCAGATCGTGGCCGCCGGTTATGACACCGAGGCGGCGACGGACGGCATTGCGGTCAGCCGCGGCGCCCTGCTGCCCAAGGTCTCCGTCACCGGAAGCCTCAGCCGCAATCGCTCCAGCCTTGATGTCAACCCGCGGGAGACCGAAGCCGCAGCGGTCGGCCTGCAGCTGACGGTGCCGATCTACAGTGCCGGCATCGCCGAGAGCCGGCTGCGCGAGGCCCGCAAGACCGCCGCCGAAGCCCGCCTCTCCCGCATTGCCACCGAACGCAGCATCGTGGAGCGGACCGAGCGGGTCTGGCGCGACATGCTCGCGGCCCGTGCGGCCATCGTCGCGCGCGAAGCGCAGGTCGAGGCGGCAACCACCGCACTCGACGGCGTCGCGCGCGAGGTCGATCTGGGCCGGCGGCCGCTGATCGACCTGCTCGATGCCCAGCGCGACCTGCTCGATGCGAGCGAGGCGCTTGCCGGCGCGCGCCGCGACGTGGTCGTGGCCGCCTTCGGGGTTCTGGCGGCGACCGGCGGGCTGGAAGCGCGCGCACTCGCGCTCGATGTGCCGTATCATGATCCGACTGGCGATTATGAGGCGGTCAAATGGCGCGTGTTCGTAAACCCGGTCACCGGGGAATAGAGACGGCATCGGCATGGCTTCTGGCGATGCTGATCTGCAATGCCCTGCCGCATATCGCCCGCGCCGAAGAGATCTATGGCTCCACGCTCGATGCCCAGGCCCATGCGGCGCGCGCTGCCGCGGCCGAAGACGGGGTCGAAGTCTCACAGCTCGCCGAGGCCTTCTGTGCCGTCTATCCGGACCTCCGCGGCGGCGGTCTGCCGTCGCCCGCAGCACGGCACGCCCTTGAACCTTTGATCACCCTCGGCCTGGATGGTGCGCTCACCGCCGCCCGGCATCTTCACGATGCCGCCATCCGCCAAGCCCCCGGCGACAAACCGCCCTTCGCCGATGGCGATCTGTTCTCCAGCCTGTTCGAGGGCGCCACGAGCTGCCGTGTCGGCGCCGTGACCCTGGCGCGCAACACCGCCTCGGTCGAGCTGCGCTATGCCTACGAGGCCGGCACGCTGATGACCGGCTGGACCGATCGCCTGTCGATCCTGCGCGGCGATGACGGCTGGCGGATCGATGACGTCGTCTATGACGGCCGCTGGGATTTCGCCAACACCGGCAGCCTGCGCGGCATGATCGAGAGTGCCGCTGCAGCCGAGGCCGGTCTGCCGACGGCGGATTGACGGTCGTGTCCCCTGGCTGAGGGCCTACAGCAGCTGGCGCCGGGCCAGGGCCGCGAATTCGCCGTCCAGCGCCATCAGGCTGCGATAGTCGCCCTGCTCCACCAGCCGGCCCGATTTCATGACATAGATCTGATGGGCGTCCTGAATGGTCGACAGGCGATGCGCGACCACGATCCGGGTCATGTTCAGCTTCGAAATGCTGTCATTGACGATCGCCTGGGTGCGGTTGTCGAGCGCGCTGGTCGCCTCGTCCAGCACCAGGATGCGTGGCCGGTGGACCAGGGCCCGGGCGATCATCAGCCGCTGGCGCTGCCCGCCCGAGAGTGTGCCGCCACCTTCCGACAGCACCGTGTGCATGCCCATGGGCAGGGCCCGGATATCCTCGTCCAGGCCTGCAAGGCGCGCCGCCGCCCAGGCATCGTCCTGGGTCAGCGGCCAGGAGCCGACGATGTTGTCGAAAATGCTGCCCGACATCAGCCGGCCGTTCTGCAGCACCACGCCGATCTGCCGGCGGAGTGCCGTCAGGTCCAGGCCGGCCTGATCCATGCCGTCGAAATAGACACCGCCCGATTGCGGCAGCTCGAAACCGAGCAGCAGGCGCAGCAGGGTCGACTTGCCCGAGCCGCTTTCGCCGACGAAGGCGATATAGCCGCCCGATTCGATCGTCAGCGACAGATCGTCCAGCACCGGCGGCGCATCGGGTGCGTAAGCGAAGGTGACGTGAGAGAACTCGATCCGGCCGGTGATCTCGCCCGGATGGGCCCGGTCGGGGGTGATCTCGGGCATCTCGGTCAGGATCGGCGTCACCCGTTCGTAAAGCGGGACGATGGCGAGCACGGTGCCGGCCGTCGCGACCAGAGAGGTCATCGCCATGGTCAGCTGGCCGAAAGCGGCAGTGAAGGCCATGAACGGGCCGATGCCGAATTCCGGCCGACCGTCGGGCCCGGTCAGCAGGGTCGCGACCGAGAGATAGACCGCCAGCGTGCCCAGCACGGGGAAAAGCTGCGCCAGCGCCCCCTGGGCCGCCGCATTCAGCCGCACCCGATAGGTCAGCCGCTTGCGCACCGAAAACTCTTCGGCCCAGCGGGCGAAGGCGCGCGGTTCAGCAGCAGACACACGCAGCTTGGACAGCCCGGTCAGCAGCTGGAAGACCAGCCCCTCGATCCGCCCGCCCAGGCTGAGCAGCGCCCGCTGATCGGGCAGCTGGATCCTGAGCAGAATGCCCGTCACCAGCACCTGGACCAGCAGTACGCCCAGTGCGACCAGGGCGAGCTTCGCGCTGTACCAGAACAGCAGGGTCAGGCTGACCAGCGAAAACAGGGCATCCAGCCCCACCTGCAAGGCCGAGCCGGTCAGCAATTCACGGATCGCCGAGACGCTGTTGGCACGATCGGCCAGATCGCCGCCGGTGAACCGGCGGAAGAAGGGTGCCGGCAGGGCAAGCAGCCGGTCCCAGACCGCCGATTGTACCGAGCTGTCCATGGTCGCCTGCAGCCGCAGCAGCGCAATGCCGCGCACCACGGCGAAGGTCAGGATGCCGACCGCACCCGCCAGCAGTGCCAGCACCACCCAGAGATGGGTCTGCAGATCGGCCCGCGGAATGACATTGGAAAACAGCGCCCCGCTGGCGATCGGGGTCAGCAGGCCGGTCAGCGCCGCCAGCAGCCCGCAGGCCATGATCGTGCGGACATCGCCTTTCAGGCCGTACAGGCCGAACCGCCAGACCTCTCCCACCGACATCGGCTTGGCCGGGAACGGCCGGTAGAGCATCCAGCCCTCGCCGCTCAGGCTGTCGACCTCGGCACGGGTGACCGGTCGGCCCGGCCCGTCCGGCCCGTCGGTCTCGGGATCGACCAGCCGCCAGCGGCCATCGGCAGCGGGCAGCAGGGCCACGGGTCGGCCGCGCTCCCCCGCCCCGGTCTCACCGATGAAGGCGACCAGGGGTGCGCCCGGACGGCGCCACCAGTCGCCGGTCAGCGTCACCCGCCGACAGCGCAGCCTCAGGCTCTGGGCGATGTCGAGCACCCGTCTGCCGCGCGGCTTCGCGCCGCGCGAGGCCGGATCGATCCCGGTCTCGCGGGCCACACGATCGACCGCGGCAATAAGCGGGCCGGCACCCTCGGCAAGGCCGGCCGTCTCCGTCTGCCCGTGGCGGTCGAGCAGGCGCCCGATGCGGCCGAGCGAGGTCTCGAACCGGCGCCGGCTGGCGTCCCGACGGGTTTCCAGCCGGCCGCCATCCTGCTCGGCCGCCTCGGCAAGCCGCCGGGCGGTGGCCGTCAGCACCATGTGGTGGAAAGCGTCCAGCGCCTCCCAGGCCATGTCGCGGAACAGCACCGTCGGCGTATAGGCCGGCGAGAGGATCGCATCCTCGGCCGTCTCGACCCAGAGATGGCGGGCGACCGGTATCGGCGGGTCATTGCGGCCGTATTCCAGCTCCGGCAGGCCCATCAGCCGCACCCGGCCGCTGTTGCACTGAACCCAGATCACGTCTTCGGGCTGCGGCCCCAGCACCCGACCGGCCGGCACCTCCTGGCCCGGCTCGGCTTCCAGAAGCTCGGCCGCGCGGGCACCGGCGCCTGGCACCGCAAGCCCGGCCATATGGCCGATCCAGCGGTCCAGCCAGTCGACCACGATCAGGTCGAAATCGCCCTCGGCAACGTCGGCGCGCTTCGCCTCGAAGAGTTCGGTACCCATCACGGCGACGGCGCGGAGTGCCAGATCGGCCCCCTCTTCCGCCGCGACCAGCGCCCCTGCCGACGGCACCAGGCCGGGCGAGAACACCAGCTCGCCGGCCGGCACCCGGCCGACATGAATGCCGACGCCGATCACCTCGCCGTCACGCACCGGCACGGCATAAAGATCGACCGCACCTTCCAGCACCAGCCAGATGAGATCGGGCCGGTCGAGCAGGAAGGGATTGTGATAGCCGACCTGGCGCCGCACGCCGTCGATCTTGGCCAGCAGCTCGGCCTTGGCCTCGACGAGTTCCGGATCGATCGCCGGCAGACCGGCGCTGTCAGACGATGCCGCGGTCATCCGCGCCCCCTGGCCGCATCGGCCTGTTCGGACCGGATCAGCCGCGCATAGGGGCCGTCCTCGCGGATCATATCCTCGTGCCGGCCGCGCTGGGCGATACGCCCCCGTTCCAGCACGATGATCTCGTCGCAATCGCGGATGGTCGACAGCCGGTGGGCGACGATCAGGCAGGTGCAGCCGCGGTGGCGCAGGCGCTCGTCGATGATCTTCTCGATCTGGGTGTCGAGCGCACTGGTCGCCTCGTCCAGGATCAGCACCGCCGGGTCGCCGACCAGCGCACGGGCGATCTCCAGCCGCTGACGCTGGCCGCCGCTGAAATTCGCGCCGTTCTCGGCCACGGGTGAGTCGTAGCGGCCGGGCCGTGCCTCGATCAGGTCCAGCAGCGCCGCGTCCCGCAGCGCCCGGGTGACGGCGGCCTCGCTGATCGTATCGTCCCACATGGTGACGTTCTCGCGCACCGTGCCCTCGAACAGGAAAATGTCCTGGTCGACCGAGGCGATGGAGCCGGCGAAATAGGCATGGGGCAGGTCTTCGGCTGGGATGCCGTCGAACAGCACCCGCCCGCTCCACGGACGGTAAAGTCCGCAGACCACACGCGCCACGGTGGACTTGCCGCTGCCCGATCCACCGACCAGCGCCACGCGCTGGCCCGGGCGGATGGTCAGGGAGAAGTCGTCGATCAGCGGCGCTTCGGCCTTGTTGTAGCCGAAGGTCAGATTCTCGATCCGCACCTCGCCGCGCAGACGCTGCGGCAGCCTGCGGCCCGAGGGCGCATCGATCCGCATCACCTTTTCGGTGGTATCGAGCGTGGGATCGACGTCATAGCGCAACACGTCGTCGATGCGCGCCACCTGGCCCTTGATCCCATGCAACTCGCCGCCGAACTGCATCAGCCCGGCAATCGGCGCCGAAAAGCTGGCGAGCAGGCTCTGCACCGCCACCAGGCCGCCGACCGTGATGGCGCCCGACATCACCTCCAGACCGCCGATGCCCAGGATCACGGCCGAGGTGAGTGCCGCCATGAAAGCCGGCACCGCATTGACCCACGAGGTGATGCGGCCCACCTGCTGCAGGGCGTTCAGATAGCGGGCATGGACACCCGCCCAGCGGGCGAAGAAATCGCTCTCGCCGCCGCTCGCCTTCAGGGTCTCCAGCAGCTGGATGCCGCTCATGGAGGTCGCCGCCAGGGCGCCCTGTTCGCGGGCAAGACGCCGGCCGCCATCTTCCCGCGCCCGCTGGGCCAGCTTCAGCACCACCGCATTGACCAGGGCGAGGCCGATGCCCACAGCCCCCAGCAGCGGCGAATAGCCGATCATGACCACGGCATAGAAGACCATGGTGACCAGCCCGACCGCATTGGTCGCAAACTCGCCCGACAGCAGCTGGGCGATCCGGTCGCCGGATTCCACCCGCATCGCCACGTCGCCGTGGTAGCGCTGAAGGAAGAACTCCACCGGCAATCGGAAAACATGCCAGAGCAGCTTGGCCGAGCCCGAAATCGCCAGCTTCAGTTCCAGCCGGGCCAGATAGCGCATCTGCGCCCAATCGAGCCCGGCCCGGATGATCGCGGTCAGCCCGATGCCGATCAGCAGCGGTTTCAGCCAGTCCTGCTCGTCGCCGATCAGCACGCCGTCGACGAAAAGCTTGGAGAAGACCGGCAGCGCCAGCCCCGGCAGCACCAGCATCAGGGTCAGCATCAGCACCATGGCGAGTGCCGGGCCGCTGCCGCGCAGCCTCTCGGCAAAGGCCTTGAACAGCCCCGGCGGGCGACCGCCGCGCTTGAACTCCGGCGTCGGGCGGAAGGCCAGACACACGCCGGTGAAGCCCTGGTCGAATTCCTCCACCGTCATCGCCCGCGGCCCCATGGCCGGATCATTGATCCAGACCCGGTCGCGCTTCGCATCCACCCCTTCCAGAACCACGAAGTGGTTGAAGTTCCAGAACACGATCATCGGGAAGGGCAGGTTGACCACGCTGTCGGGCTCGCGCCGGTAGCCGCGGGCCTCGAAGCCGTAGCGGCGCGCGGCCCTGAGCAGATTGGCGGCCTTGGAGCCGTCGCGCGACACGCCGCATTCCCGGCGCAGCACCTCGAGCGGCAGCCAGAGCCCGTGATGGGCCATGATCATGGCAAGCGAGGCGGCTCCGCATTCGGTCGCCTCCATCTGCAGGATGGTCGGCACACGGAAGCGACGCCCGCCCTGCGGCGCGTTGGGCTTGATCAGGCTTTCAGGAGCGGCGGGCGCCGCGGCAGGCGCGGTCACAGCCCGGTCCACTCCTTGAGCAGCGGGATCACCATGTCGATCGGCCGCTCGGTCGCGGTCTCGACCTCGACCGAGGCCAGCGTACCGGCCGAAAGCGCAAGATCGCTGCCCTTGGACGAGGTCCAGCGATAGCCCGAGGTGCTCGACGGATCACGATCAATGCGGACCCGGGCCAGGAAGGGCGGGCCCGCCTGAACGAAACTCTCCACCAGCCCCGGATTGTCCACGATCGCCCGGATACCGTCGGAAGAGACCGGGAAATCCGACACCGAGACCAGTTCGCCGGTCAGCGTGCCGAAGCTCTCGCGCGGCGCCGTCGATGGGCTGATCTGCACCGGCATGCCCGGCCGGATCGCCTTGCCGTCGGCCGGCGGCACGAACATCACCACTTCCAGCGTCTCGCCGCCGGTCTGCAGGGCCAGCACCGCCTGGCCGGCGCTCAGCTGGGCGCCGGGCAGCTGCTTGATCTCGGTCACCCGCCCCGTCTCGGGTGCCGTCACCACCGCGCCGCGGGCGGCCCGGGCCTCCAGCTCGGCAACACGGCGCTCCGCCTCGGCGATCGCCTCGTCGGCCTCGCGGCGGCGGCGCTCGGCGGCGATCTCGGCCTCGATCTTCCGCGAACGGAGATCGGCGGTGCCGCTTTCCACCTCGGCCAGATCCTGGCGGGCCTGGGCGACCTCGTCCCGGGCCCGGGCGAGCGCATCACGCGTCACCACCTTCTGGGCCAGCAGGGCCTCCAGATCCGAAAGACGCCCCTGCTGATAGGACAACCGGCTGCGCGCGGCATTGAGACGGGTGTCCAGCGCCTCGCGCTGGGCGGCCAGGCTCGCCTCCCGCAGGCGCGCTTCATCGGCAAGATCCTGCTCCAGCCGGGTGCGGGCATCGCGGCGTTCCGCCACCACCGCCCGCAGATTTGCAAGTTGCAGGGAAAGGTCCGGGTTGGAGATCCGCGCCACCGGCTCACCGGCCGTAACCTCGTCTCCCAGCCCGACCAGAAGCTCGGACAGCGTCCCCGCCCCAAGCGCCGGGGCATCCAGAACCCGGCCGCCCTCGGCGATCAGCAACCCCTGCCCGGCCTTGCGCACGGGGATCGCCCCCACCACCGACCAGACCACGACCCCGGCCATCGCCGCCGCCACGACAAGCGCCGCCGCCCAGCCCCGCGGGCTGGCGACGGTCAGTGTCTGATCAAGCTGTTCGGGGGAAGACAGACGGTCGAGGGCCGCCTTCCGGAAAATACCGCTGGCATTCATCGTCGGACCGACATCACCCCCGTACCCGCATCCCGCCCCAAAGCTAGCCGCCAGGGCCAATGCTGTCCATCGACCGCCGAACCTTCCCTGCCGACGGCAGCTCTGCAAGCGCTGACGTTGACCGGATCAATCATTGTTGACGTCGCCACCCTCGAGCCCCGCGGTGAAGCCGCCAAGCCGTCCGCTCGGCTTCGGTCGGGGTTCCAGCGGCAGGGCCGGCTGTTCCTGATCGGCGGCATAATCGGCGATGCCGCGCCCCTGCCCCAGCAGGCCGGCGGCTTTCAATTCGTCCAGCCCCGGCAGGTCGGCCAGCGACGCCAGGTCGAAATGATCCAGAAAATGGGGCGTCGTTGCCCATTCGAGCGGCCGCCCCACCGCCTGCCGCCGGCCGCGGGGGCGCACGAAACCGGTTTCGATCAGCAGGTCCAGCGTCCCGCGCGCCAGGGCCACGCCGCGGATTTCCTCGATTTCGGCCCGGGTCACCGGCTGGTGATAGGCGATGATCGCCAGCACCTCCAGCGCCGCCCGCCCCAGCCGGCGCGGCTCCACCACCCGCGCCTGCAGATGGGGGGCCAGATCGGGGGCGGTACGGAAGGCCCAGGCGTCGTCGCGGCGCACCAGCTCCACCCCGCGCCCGGCATAATCGGCGGCCAGACTGTCCAGCACGGCATCGATCGGGGCCCCCGCCGGCAGATACTCGGCCAGCCGGTCACGGCCGAGCGGCTCGGCGCTGGCGAACAGCACCGCCTCGATCACGCGGCGCGCATGGGCGAAACGCTCCGTGTCGTCATCGCTCATCTCCGCCCTCCTCGTCATCCGTCTGGATCTCGTCCATGGGGGCCCGGGCGTCCGGATGCACCATCAGCGGCCCGCCGCCCTGCCTCTGCGCCACCGCAAGCCGGCCCTGACGGGCCAGTTCCAGCACCGCCACGAAGCTGGCCGCCAGGGCAGAGCGTCGCTCCAGCCGTCTGGCGCGCGCGGCCGCCGCCTCGGCCGCCGCCAAGGCCAGCGGGTCGCCCGTCGCCGGCAGCGGCCGGGGGGCCGGCAGATCGGGCAGAAGGCCGATCAGCGGCACCCAACGCCGCGGCAGCCCCGGCAGCAGGGTCCCCAGCCGTTCGATCGCCTGATCGATGGTCATCAGCCGCGACGGGGTCACCGTCAGCACATTACGAAAGCGCCGCTCCGCGATCCGGGCATAGGCGGCGATCAGGTCGCCATAGCCGTCGGTCGCCTGACGCTCCACGATTCTGACCGCCGCCCCTGCCCCGCCCGCGGGAAACCGGTCCAGCAGCAGCCGCGGCCGGGCGCGCAGCGCCTCGCCCGCCCGCCGCATCGCCTCCAGCCGGCGCAGCCGCAGGGCCAGGGCCGCCGCCATCTCCTCGGCCGACGGCTCGTCTTCATCCGCAGACGGTGCCTCGTCCGGCAGCAGCAGGCGTGATTTCAGGTAGGTGAGCCAGGCGGCCATCACCAGATAATCCGCCGCCAGTTCCAGATGGCGGCGGCGGGCCTCGGCGATGAAGCCCAGATACTGATCGGCCAGCCGGGTGATGGAAATCTTCTGCAGATCGACCTTCTGGTCGCGGGCGAGCGACAGCAACAGGTCGATCGGCCCTTCGAAACCGTCGAGGTCCAGCACAAGCTGCATCGGACGCGGCGGCGACGCCGCATCCGATGCCGTCATGTCCGATATGGGGCCATGCCCGATGTCGCCGGCCATGTCACCGGCCCCCGAACCCGGTCAGTCGCCGATCAGGCCGGCAAGCGCCTTGCGATCGGCCGCAACGTCCAGCTGGGCCAGGCGTCGCTTGGCCGCCCAGGCGGCCGCTGCCGTCAGCCGCCGCCGGGCTTCGGCCGTCACCAGCGGCGCCGCTTCCAGCACCGCACGGGTCTCGGCCGTGTTGCCGTTGCAGTGGAGCACCGCATCACAACCGGCCGCCAGCGCCGAATTCGCCCGCCAGGACATGTCGCCCTCCAGCGCCGCCATGCAGACGTCGTCGGACAGCAGCACGCCGTCGAAGCCGATTTCGCGGCGGATCACTTCGTCGATCACCTTTGCCGACAGGGTCGCCGGCAGATCTGGATCGATCGCCGGATAGGCGACATGGGCGGTCATCGCCCAGGGCAGGCGGTTGAGCGCCAGGAAGGGAGCGAAATCGGCTGCCCGAAGCGCGTCCAGATCGGCATCGACCACCGGCAGTTCCGCATGGCTGTCGGTCTCGGCCCGGCCATGGCCGGGGATATGCTTCACCACCGGCTGCACGCCGGCCTCGCCCAACCCCGCCGCCATGGCGCCGGCCAGCGCCGCCACCTTGACCGGATCGGCGCAAAAGGCGCGGTCGCCGATCACTTCATGGGCGTGGGCGAAGCGGATATCGGCCACCGGCGCACAATTGACGTCGATGCCGAGCGCGATCAGGTCGTGACCGATCAGCCGTCCGGTCAGCCGCGCCGCGGTCAGCCCCGCGGCCGGATCCTTGGCATGCAGACGGCCGATGGCCCCTGCCGGCGGCACCATGCCCCAATGCGGCGGCTTCAGCCGGCGGACGCGGCCGCCCTCCTGGTCGATCAGGACGGGGGCGTAGGGATTGCCCGCCGCCGCACGGAATTCGGCCACCAGTGCCGACAGCTGCTCGGGTTCGTCGACATTGCGGGCGAACACGATCAGCCCCAGCGGGCGTTCGCCGGCGATGATCGCCCGTTCCTCTGCCGTCAGCTTCAGCCCCTGGCAGCCGATGATGATCGGGCGCAGATCGGCCGGACACGAGGGGGTTGCGGGCGTGCTCATGGTGCCACCGGGAAGCAGGCGAGCTTCGCCTGGGCAAAGCGGCCGCAGAGCGCCTTGGCGGCGGCACCGTCGGCCAGCGGACCGGCCTGGAGTCGATACAAGGTACCCTTGTCCTTCACCTTGACCGGAACGATCACCGGCTGCAGGCCGGCGACCAGTTCCTTGTTACGGGTGCGCAATGTGTCCCAGCCCTTGCGCGCGCCGGCCTCGTCGCCGAAGGCACCCAGCTGAACCTTCCAGCCGGCCAGCGAGGCCGTCGCATCGGCGCCGGTGCGCACGTCGCGCAGATCCGGAGACTTCGGCGGCTCGACAGGCTTCGGGGCTTCGGCCGGCTTCGTCTGCTCGACGGGCTTGGCCTGCTCGACGGGTTTGGCGGGCTCCACGGGCCTGGCCGGCTCGACCGGCTTCGGGGCCTCGGGGGCGGGTTTCGCCTGTTCCACCGGTTTCGGCGTCTCGGCAGGCGCCTGCGGCTGCGGCTGGGCGGGAACCGGCGCCGCCTGGGCCGGCGCCTCCTGCACGGCCGGCTGCTCCGGTGTCTGGTTCTGGGCCTGCGCGACCTCCTGCCCGGCCGCGTCCGGCGCCTCGGCCACCAGCGCACCTTCATCCGGTTCCGGCAGGATGGGGTCCTCCGGCGGCGGCATCAGCCGCTCCACCGGCGCCCGCTCGGGCTCGGTTCCGGTTTCGGTGCCGCCGCCGAGCGCGTCGTAGACGGTCTTGTCGCGATGCGGCACTTCCATGCCGCCCGGATCCTTGGGCAAGGATTTCATCGGTGTCTGATCGGCGGTGATCAGCGGCGGCGGGGCATCACGCATCGACACGTCGCGCTGATCGAAGGCGTACCAGACCAGGCCGCCGAACAGGATCAGCGCCGCCGCCACGGCGACCGGACGCAGGCGATGGCGCCGCGGCAGCGGGACATGGCCGGCGGGTTCGAAGTCGTCGTCGCGCGGCGGCCGCGGCCCTGCGGCGGGCCGGCGCGGCTCGGCGCGAAGCCCGCCCTCGTCGTCGCCGTTGAGCGGCGGTTGCGGCATCAGTGCAGCTCCTCGACCGGTTGCACACCCATCACGCCCAGCCCCGAGGCGATCACCAGACGGGCGGCCTCGATCAGTGCCAGGCGGGCGGCGACGATCTCGGGATCGTCAGCCACGATGATCCGCAGGCTCTCATCCTCTCGGCCTTTCGTCCACAGTCCATGAAGTTCTGCGGCCAAGTCCTGGAGATAAAAGGCGATTCGGTGTGGCTCATGTGCATCGGCCGCGCCCTGCACCACCCGCGGCCATTCGGCCAGGCGGCGGATCAGGCCCAGTTCGGCATCATGGGTCAGACGATGAAGCGGTGCGGCATCGGCGGCCGGCGCCTCGATGCCCATCTGGTCCTTCGCATTGCGCTGGACGGATCGGGCACGGGCATGGGCGTACTGAACGTACCAGACCGGGTTGTCGCGCGACTGCTCGGTGACCTTCGCGAGGTCGAAATCGAGCGTCGCATCGTTCTTGCGGGTCAGCATGATGAAGCGGACCACATCGCGGCCGACCTCGTCCACAACCTCGCGCAGGGTGACGAAGGTGCCGGCACGCTTGGACATCTTTACCGGCTCGCCATTGGCCATCAGATTGACCAGCTGGCAGAGCTTGACGTCGAGTTCGGCCTCGCCGCCCGAAATCGCCTTCACGGCGGCCTTCATCCGCTTGACATAGCCGCCATGATCGGCGCCCAGAACGTCGATCTGTTCCGGCCAGCCACGACGGTATTTGTCGAAATGATAGGCGATGTCGGCGGCGAAATAGGTATAGGCGCCGTCGGACTTCTTCAGCGCGCGGTCGACATCGTCGCCGAAATCGGTGGCGCGGAACAGGGTCTGCGGGCGCGGCTCCCAGTCGTCGGGCAGCTTGCCCTTGGGCGGCTCCAGCACGCCTTCATAGATGTGCCCGGCCTGGGTCAGCGCCGCCAGGGCGGCATCGATCGCCCCGTTGTCGTGCAGCACCTTTTCCGACGAAAACACGTCGTGGCGCACGCCCAGCGCCGCCAGATCGTCGCGGATCAGGGCCATCATCGCCTCGACGGCACGGGCCTTGAACACCGGCAGCCATTCGCTGTCGGGGGCTGCCGCCCAGCGGTCGCCGAATTCGGCGGCCAGCGCCTGGCCCAGCGGCACCAGATAATCGCCCGGATAGAGGCCGGCCGGAATCTCGCCCACCGTCTCGCCAAGCGCCTCGCGGTAGCGGATATGGACCGACCGTGCCAGCACCTCGATCTGGCTGCCCGCATCATTGATGTAGTATTCGCGGCAGACGGTATAGCCGGCCTTGATCAGCAGGCTGGCCAGCACGTCGCCGACCACGGCGCCACGGGCATGGCCGACATGCATCGGCCCGGTCGGGTTGGCCGAGACATATTCGATATTGACCCGCCGGCCCGCGCCGGCAGTCAGATCGCCATAGGCGGTCCCGGCGGCCAGCACGCTCCGCACCACGCCCTGCCAATAGGCGGGCGACAGGCGCAGGTTCACGAAGCCGGGGCCGGCCACGTCCACCGTCTCGACATCGCCGTCGGCGCGCAGCCTCTCGGCCAGCGCCTCCGCAATGTCACGCGGTTTCATGCGGGCCGCCTTGGCCAGCACCAGGGCGGCATTGGTCGCGAGATCGCCATGGGCGGCATCACGCGGCGGTTCCACGGAGATGTTGGCGGTGTCCAGATCGGCCGGCAGGCGGCCCTCGGTCCCGAGCGCCCCGACGATGCCGGCGATTCTGGCGCGAAACTCTTCGAAGACGCTCACGTCACGTCCTGACGAATGGGTTGAACAACTTTTCGTACTCGTCGCGGGCATGCCTGTCGGTCATACCCGCAACATAGTCCACGACCACGCGGGCGGTGGCGGCATTCCCCGGCCCTTCGGCCCGTTCACGCCAGCCCTCGGGCAGGCATTCCGGCTCGGCCAGGAACAGCGCCACCAGATCCCGCACCACCCGGCGCGCCTTCGACGTCATCCGGTTGACCCGGACATGGCGATAGAGCGCGCCGAACAGATAGGCTTTGATCGCGTGCCTGTCTTGGTCCATCTCGGCGGAAAACGCAACCGTCGGCGCGCCCAACGCCCGTGCATCATCCGCATGGGCGATGCCCGCCGCAGCGATCCGCCGCCGGGTTTCCGTGATCAGATCCGTGACCATGCGATCGATCAGGCGGCGCAGAAGTTCGCCGATCAGCCGGCGCTGTTCAAGCCCCGGATACGCGGCCACCAGCTGCTTCAGCAGCGGCCCCGCCAGCGGCTGTTCCGCCACATCCGCAATCGACAGCAGCCCGGCCCGGAGCCCGTCGTCGATGTCGTGGGTGATATAGGCGACGTCATCGGCCAGGGCCGCCACCTGCGCCTCGATCGACGGCCAGCCGTCCAGATCCAGCGGCTTGATGCTGCTGATCGCGGCCAGGGTCTCGGTCACCACCGGCGGCTTGGGGCGGGGATCGGCCAGCGGCCCGGTCATGGGCCCGTTATGCTTGGCGATCCCCTCGATGGTTTCCCAGCTGAGGTTCAGCCCGTCGAAGGCGGCATAGCGCCGCTCGAACATGGTGATCACCCGAAGCGCCTGGACATTGTGGTCGAAACCGCCGAAATCCGCGGCCGCCTGGGCCAGCGCTTCCTCGCCGGCATGGCCGAAGGGCGGATGGCCCAGATCATGGGCCAGCGCCACCACCTCGGCCAGATCCTCATCAAGGCCCAGCACCCGGGCGATGGTGCGGCTGATCTGCGCCACCTCCAGGCTGTGGGTCAGGCGGGTGCGGTAATGGTCGCCCTCGTGGCTGACGAAGACCTGGGTCTTGTACATCAGCCGGCGGAAGGCCCGGGCGTGAACCACCCGGTCGCGATCCCGCTGAAAAGGCGAGCGGATCAGGCTTTCGGGCTCGTCGATCAGCCGGCCGCGGGTCGGGCGGCAGGCATAGGGGGCGAGACGGGACGAGCTGTCCCGGGGGTCGGCTGCGGCCATGATCTCCTCGTCGACCTCTCGGCGGTGCCGGCGCCGGGGCGGCCCGGTCAGGCCCTTCCACCCGGTCAGGCCCTTCCAGGCTACGCCGAAGCCGGAAGCCCATCAACTGCCCGAGGGCAACCGCCCAGGGCTATCGCATTTGCCCGATGACGGATCGGGCGAATGCGTCGGACCATCCGGATCGCTTTCGCTTGCGACGGATGGAGATGGACGGCCTGGCCGTTTTGAGGACGTTGAGGGCGAG